>NZ_CAHJXD010000182.1 GCF_903644055.1 Sphingomonas bacterium
GAGGACGACCAGCCGTTCCTCGCCCAGCGGCGTGCCGGTGCGGCCGCCGAGCAAGGCGATGCGCAGCGGGATCGGCATCGGCTGCTTGTCCGGCTGCCCCGGGGTCGGCGGCACCGATTGAGACAGGGAAAGTCGCGCACGGCCGCCGGTCGGCTCGGCGATCAGCGAAGCCCTGACGCGCGGCGTGCCGGCCTGCGTGTACCAGCGGCGGAAGCGGGTGAGATCGGCGCCGCCGGCATCCTCCATCGCGGCGATGAAATCCTCGCAGGTCGCGGCCTCGCCATCGTGGCGTTCGAAATAGAGATCGGTGCCCGCGCGAAACTTTTCCTCGCCGAGGATCAGGCGGAGCATGCGGATCACCTCGGCGCCCTTGTTGTAGATCGTCGCGGTGTAGAAATTGGCGATCTCGATATAGCTTTCGGGGCGGATCGGATGCGCCAGCGGGCCGGCATCTTCGGGGAATTGCGCGGCGCGGAGCGCGCGGACATCCTCGATCCGCTTGACCGCGGGCGAGCCCTGATCGGCCGAGAATTGCTGGTCGCGGAAGACCGTGAAGCCCTCCTTCAGCGAGAGCTGGAACCAATCGCGGCAGGTGACCCGGTTGCCCGACCAATTGTGGAAATATTCGTGCGCGACGACGCCGGCGATCGCATCGAAATCGGCGTCGGTCGCGGTTTCGGGATCGGCGAGGATGTAGCGCGAGTTGAAGATGTTGAGGCCCTTGTTCTCCATCGCGCCGAAGTTGAAATCGTCGACCGCGACGATGTTGAATAGCGCCAGATCATATTCGCGGCCGTAGACGCGCTCGTCCCACGCCATCGACGCCTTGAGCGCCTCCATCGCGTGCGCGGTTTTGGGCAGATCGGCGGCGCGCACCCAGATGCCGAGATCGATCGTGCGGCCCGACATGGTGGTGAAGGTATCGCGGTTCGCGGCGAGATCGCCCGCCACCATCGCGAACAGATAGCAGGGCTTGGGGAAGGGATCGCGCCACAGCGCATAGTGGCGGCCGCCCTCCGCCTCGCCCGCATCCATCCGGTCGCCGTTGGACAGCAGCACCGGGAAGCGCGCGGCATCGGCCTCCATCCGCACCGTGAAGCGGCTGAGCACGTCGGGGCGATCGGGGAAGAAGGTGATGCGGCGGAAGCCTTCGGCCTCGCACTGGGTGCAGAGCAGGCCGCCCGAGGCATAGAGGCCCATGAGCTGCGAATTGGTCTCGGGCGCGATCTGAACCTCGGTTTCGACGAGATGGTCGTCGCCGGCGAGATCGACGACCAGGGTCTCGCCGTCGAGCCGCCAGGCATCTCGGAGGTCCGCGCCGTCGACGGTCACGGCAAGCGGCGCCAGCGCGTCGCCGTCGAGCCGCAAAGGACGCCGATGCCCGCCGTTGCGGCGCACCGTGAGCCGGGCGCGGACGCGCGTGGCGGCGGGATCGAGCTGGAAATCGAGCGCGATCTCGGGAACCAGCCAATCGGGGACGCGATACGCCTCGCGGCGGATCACGAGCGGGGTCGAGAAGGCGGAGGCGGCATCGAGCATCCATGCGATTTATGGAGGTTGGCGCCCGAGCGCCAGCCCGACGCCGCGGATCGCACGTCTGGCTTAGCCAGCCACCTCCCCTTCCAGGGGAGGATCGTCTTAGAATCCGTCCTGTCGACGTTGAACTCTCGTCACCCCGGCTCAAGGCCGGGGTGACGTTCAGCTTGAACCGGACAGCTTCCAGTGCTGCGCTGTCGGTCGCGCCCGGCTCCAGCTATGCTCTTCGCGTTTTCCGAGCAGGCAGTGATTCCCCCTGCTTTGAAAACGCCCTAGGAAGCGGCGATGTCTCCGTTCGCGCTCCTCGCCCTGCTGGCGGCCGTCGCCGCGCCCGGCCAGCCGCTGACGGTGGCTTATTTCAACGCGTTGCAGGAACAGGGGCCGCTGCTGCCCGAGGAGCTCGCCGCGCGGCAGCGGGACGGCAACGCCGGCAGCGAGGCGATCGCCGCCGATCTCGCGCTCAACGAATGGAAGGCGTGCGTGCTCGAATCGATCGTGCGCTGGGCGCCGCTGAAGGAGGGCGTCGGCACGATCGTGGACGGCGCGTTCGGCCGCTGCGGCGATATCGAGCGCGACTATCGCGGGCACCTGATGCGGATCACGCAGGACGGGCGCGTCGTCGTCGACCTCCAGCTCGCCCGGACGATGATCCGCGGCCTCGAGGAGGCGTGGCGTCCGCGCCTGATCGCCGCGGCACTCGATCAGGCGCTCGCGGCGCAGCAGGGCGCCGTCAAGCCGCGCTGACCGGTCGCTCCGAAAGCAAGCGGGATCATAATAAGGGGGGTTGCCATATCCGCATCAGCGGTGCGACTGCGCTATCGCAATCGTCCGGCTTTGGGCGGATGAGGTATCGCATGGCACAGCAGGCGGATGCCGCCCCCCCGACCGAATCACCCCGGCAAATTCGCCTCAGCCGCGGCATGATCCGCGGGCTGATCGTCGCGGTGATCGTCATCGCGATCGCGATCCTGATCTGGTTCGTCCATTATCAGACGCGCGGGCGTTATTTCGAGGATACCAACGATGCCTATGTCCGCGCCGATGCGGTGACGGTCAGCTCCAGGGTCTCGGGTTACGTCGAGCAGGTGTTCGTCGCCGACAATCAGGACGTGCGCGCCGGCGATCCGCTCGCGCGCATCGATCCGCGCGACTATCGCGCGCAATCGGCGCAATATCGCGCGCAGATCGACGTCGCCGCCGCCAGCGCCGAAAACGTCCGCGCCGGGATCGGCGAGCAGCAGGCGACGGTCGATCAGGCGCGCGCGCAGCTCGCCTCGTCGCGGGCCGACGCGCAATTCGCCGCCGGCGAAGTCAGGCGCTATGCGCCGCTGGCCGAAAGCGGCGCCGAAACGCGGGAGAAACTGGCGATGCTGCGCAAGCAGGCCACCCAGGCGGCGAACGCCGTCGCGGCGCAGACCGCCGCCTTGACCATCGCCGAGCGCCGGATCGGATCCTTGCGCGCGCAGGTCCGCCAGGCGCAGGCGCAGGGCGAGGCGGCGCAGGCGCAGCAGAGCGCCGCCGGCATCAACCTGAGCTCGACGCTGATCCGCGCATCGGTGGCGGGCCGGATCGGCGACAAGAGCGTACGCGTCGGGCAGTTCGTCCAGCCCGGGCTGCGCCTGATGTCCGTGGTGCCCGTCCAGGCGATCTATATCGTCGCCAATTTCAAGGAGACGCAGATCGGGCTGATGCGCGCCGGGCAGCCCGCGTCGATCCGCGCCGATGCGCTGCCCGGCGTCGATCTGCGCGGCCATGTCGACAGCATCTCGCCCGGAACCGGCGCGCAATTCTCGCTGCTTCCCCCGCAGAATGCGACGGGCAACTTCACCAAGATCGTCCAGCGCGTGCCCGTGCGCATCGCGATCGACGCAAGCCCCGAAGCCCGCGCCGCGCTGGTGCCCGGCTTTTCGGTCAAGGTCACGGTCGATACGATCGGCGCCAAGGACGATTATGATCGCGTCAAGGCGCGGGAACAGGCCCGTCAGGGGGCTGGCGGGTGAGCAGGGCGATGGCGGCCCCGGCCCCGGCCGTGGAGGAACGCGCCGATGCCGCCGCCTGGCTGGCGGTGGCGGCGGGGACGCTCGGCGCGCTGATGGCGACGCTCGACATTTCGATCGTCAATTCGGCGCTGCCGACGATCCAGGGCGAGATCGGCGCCAGCGGCACCGAGGGGACGTGGATCTCGACCTCCTATCTGGTCGCCGAGATCATCGTCATCCCGCTTTCGGGCTGGCTGGAGCGCGTGCTGGGGCTGCGCACCTTGCTGTTGATCGCGGCGAGCCTCTTCACGGCTTTCTCGATGCTCTGCGGCCTTTCGACATCGCTGGTCATGATGATCGTCGGGCGTCTCGGCCAGGGGTTCACGGGCGGCGCGCTGATCCCCACCGCGATGACGATCGTCGCCACCCGGCTGCCGCGCCACCAGCAGCCCGTGGGCAATACGATGTTCGGCGCCACCGCCTTCCTCGGCCCGGTCATCGGCCCCGTGCTCGGCGGCTGGCTGACCGAAAACGCGAGCTGGCACTACAGCTTCTTCCTCAACCTGCCGGTGGGGATCGCGCTGCTGACCGTGCTGCTGGTCGCGATGCCGCACCGCAAGCCGAGGTTCGATCTGGTCCGCACCGCCGACTGGATGGGGATCATAGGCCTCATCCTCGGCCTCGGCGGGCTTACCGTGGTGCTGGAGGAAGGCGAGCGCGAGCAATGGTTCGCCTCGCCCGAAATCCGCTGGCTGGCGCTGACCAGCGCGATCGGCTTCGTGCTGGTGGCGGCGGGCCAGATCCTGGCCAGGCGGCCCGTGATCCGGCTGGCATTGCTGCGCGACCGCCAGTTCGGCGCGATCGTGGCGATGGTCACGATGGTCGGGATGGTGGTGTACGGCACATCCTACATGATCCCCCAGTTCCTCGGCACGATCGCCAGTTACAATGCGTTGCAGGCGGGCGAGATCGTGCTGCTGTCGGCGGTGCCGATGATCCTGATGATGCCGTTCGCGCCCTATCTGCTGCGCCATCTCGACATACGCCTGGCGGTGGGATCGGGGCTGCTGATGCTGGCGCTCAGCGCCTATCTGGAAACCGATCTGACCGCGCAATCGACCGGCGGCGCCTTTGCGACCTCGCAGATCATCCGCGGCGTGGGCTCGCTGTTCGCGATGACCTTCATGAACCAGGCCGCGATCCGATCGGTGAGCGCCGAGCAGGCGAGCGACGCCGCCGGCCTCTACAATACCGCGCGCAACCTGGGCGGCAGCCTGGCGCTGTCGGGGATCGCGGTGATCCAGGATCAGCGCATCTGGCTGCACAGCCGCCGGATCGAGGAAGTCTATTCGGCCAATTCGGTGGACATGCAGACCTATATGGCGGCGCAGGGCGCGGCGCTGGGATCGCCGGAGGCCGCCTATCAGGCGCTGGCGGGCACGGTGCAGGTGCAGGCGCTGACGATGACCTATGCCGATCTCTTCTGGATTCTCGCGATGGGGGTGCTGTGCGTGGTGCCGGGCGTGCTGCTGCTGCGGCCGCTGCCGAAGAATCCCAAGCCGGTGCGCGTGCATTGATGGCCTGGCGATCGCGCTTCATCCCGGCCGTCGCGCTGCTGCTCGGCGGCTGCATGGTCGGCCCGCGTTACGCCGGCCCGCCCGCCGCCGCGCCGCGTGCCGCGCAAG
>NZ_CAHJXD010000183.1 GCF_903644055.1 Sphingomonas bacterium
GTTCGAGCCGCCGCGCGAAACCGCCCCCGCCGATGGGCCCAAGCCCGCGCCCGCCGAGGATGTGCCCCCCGTCGCTCCCGAATCCGATTCCATCGGCGAGACGATCGAGGAAACCGCGCTGCCCGACCGCCGCCGACGGCGCCTGCTCCGGGGGCCGCTGCTGCTCGGCGGTCTCGCGTTGCTCGTCATCCTGCTCGGTCTCGCGATCGCCTTCGCCACCTTCGGCCCGCGCCAGGTGGCGAGTGCGTTCGGGTTGGCGCGGGGGCGGGTGCCGCTCGGCATCGCGATCACGCGCCAGCCCGATTGGCGGATGATCGCGGGCGGCAGCGAATTGTTCGCGGTCAGCGGGCGCATCTGGAACCCCACCGACAAGCCGCAGCCGATCCCCGACATCCGCGCCGAGCTCAAGGATGCGCGCGGCAAGACCGTCTATAGCTGGACGATCACGCGTCCCGCGCCGCAGATCGCGCCGCATGCCGCGCTCGATTTCGATGGCGCGGCGGTAGATGTGCCGCGCAGTTCGCAGCGGATCGCGGTGAGCTTCGCGGTGGGCGAAAGCTGATCCGCCGGGCGCGGTTGCGGTGCCCAAACCGCTCTGCTACGGGCACCCGCCTGCCAGTGTCCCGGAGCTTCCGGGACCCTTCTCGATGTGCGGTCGTGGCGGAATTGGTAGACGCGCAGCCTTGAGGTGGCTGTGCCCGAAAGGGCGTGGAAGTTCGAGTCTTCTCGACCGCACCACCGATCGTGAGCGCCGCGCGATATCGATCGCGTCTCCACGGGCGGTATCCGCACAAGGAGCGACGTGATGAAGACCCGTGCCGCCGTCGCCTTCGAAGCCAAGCGGCCGCTCGAGATCGTCGAGCTCGATCTCGAGGGACCGAAGGCGGGCGAGGTGCTGGTCGAGATCATGGCGACGGGCATCTGCCATACCGATGCCTATACGCTCGATGGGCTCGACAGCGAGGGGCTGTTCCCGTGCGTGCTGGGGCATGAGGGCGCGGGCGTGGTGCGCGAGGTCGGCGCGGGCGTGACCAGCGTGAAGCCCGGCGATCATGTCATCCCGCTCTACACCCCCGAATGCCGCCAGTGTAAATCCTGCCTCTCGGGCAAGACCAACCTCTGCACCGCGATCCGCACCACGCAGGGCAAGGGCGTGATGCCGGACGGCACCAGCCGCTTCAGCTACAAGGGCGAGGCGCTGTTCCATTATATGGGCTGCTCCACCTTCTCGAACTTCACGGTGCTGCCCGAGATCGCGGTGGCGAAGATCCGCGAGGATGCGCCGTTCCAGTCGAGCTGCTATATCGGCTGCGGCGTGACGACCGGCGTCGGCGCGGTGGTCAAGACCGCCAAGGTCGAGCCCGGCAGCAACGTCATCGTCTTCGGGCTCGGCGGGATCGGGCTGAACGTCATCCAGGGCGCCAAGCTGGTCGGCGCGGACAAGATCATCGGCGTCGATCTCAATCCTTCCAAGGAGGAATGGGGCCGCCGCTTCGGCATGACGCACTTCGTCGATCCCGCGCAGGTGGAGGGCGATCTCGTCCAGCATCTCGTCGCGCTCACCGATGGCGGCGCCGATTATACCTTCGATTGCACGGGCAACACGCAGGTGATGCGCACCGCGCTGGAAGCATGCCACCGCGGCTGGGGGACGAGCATCGTCATCGGCGTTGCGGAAGCGGGCAAGGAGATTGCGACGCGCCCGTTCCAGCTCGTCACCGGCCGCAACTGGCGGGGCTCGGCGTTCGGCGGTGCCAAGGGGCGGACCGACGTGCCCAGGATCGTCGACTGGTATATGGACGGCAAGATCGAGATCGATCCGATGATCACCCATGTGCTGAGCCTCGAAGAGATCAACAAGGGTTTCGATCTGATGCACGCGGGCGAGAGCATCCGCAGCGTGGTGGTCTACTGATTCACCTCCCGTACGCCACGCCCGATGGAGCGGGCGGCGATGCGCCGTCCGGTCGCGCAATGAGACCAGCCGAACCCGGTCATGAAACCTCTCGCGCATTTTATCGTTGGGCAGCCGATACGATGGAGGTTTTGATGAAGAGTAAGATGACATTCGCAATCCTGGCGGGCCTGGTGGCGCTGCCGACGCTGGTGCCTCCGGCTGCGATCGCGCAGAGCCGCGATCATACCTACCGTGGCCGCGACGGTCGCTATTACCGCCATTGCAAGAAGAGCAGCGGCACCACCGGCACGGTCGCGGGCGCGGTCGGCGGCGGTCTGATCGGCAATGCGCTGGGCGGCGGTGCGTTGGGCACGATTGCCGGCGCGGGCGGTGGCGCCCTGCTCGGCCGTCACCTCGACAAGAAGCATGATGCCGCGCAGAATCGCAGGAACGGCTGCTGATACCCGGAGCGGGGATCGCCTCAGGGCGTTCCCCGCCCGTTACGGTCCGTAAGCCAGCTATGCGTTTCGACCAGCGTCGCGCGAATGGGATGGCCTTGCGGATCGCGCGAAGGATCGAACCTGAAACGGCGTTGGATGAGCGCGCAGGTGTTCTGGTCCAGCGACTCGCTGCCGCTTGAGCGGGTAATCGCGCAATCGCTCACGCGTCCGTTGGCTTCGATATGATATCGTACGCCGACGACTCCTTCGACGCCCGTCGCGCGTAGCGCTTCCGGAAGATCCGAGAAGCTTAGACTGCCTTTGATCTGGAACGGCGGCGTATAACCCCCGTCGCCTTCACCATCGCCGGCGCCGCCGCTCCCGCTGCCATTGCCCTGTCCACCTGCGCCGCTGCCCGGTCCCGGCCGATCGGATGCGCCGTTGGACGCGGCCGCGCCCACGCCGGCGACGATAGCGGCGGGTATCGGCGGCAACGGTTTTGGCGCGACGAATGGCGCCACGACCTCGGCGGCCTTGTTGCGGATGTTGCTGGGTGAAGCCGCACCCGCCGCCTTGCGCATGCGCGCCGGTTTGGGCTTCGGCGTGGGTGGCAGCCGGTCGGGCGCGATGGTGATCAACGTGGCGGGAGGCTCGACCCGCGTTACCCTGCGGACCAGCAAGCCCATTACCAGCGCATAGCCGAGCATCGCCATCACCAGCGTGGTGCCGACACCCGCGATGATCCTGTCCCTGATCGGCGTAGTCAGCATAGTCGCCACTCTTACTACTTTCGCGAAGGAACGCCTGGGAAGCCCGGCGGGATGCAGCGCGCTGTTCTTCGGTCCTTCCCGATCGCGCTTGTCATGCCGAGTTTGCGCGGTTCGATTTCGCTTCTACGACGCGAGAATGAAGACGCCTCTCGATCCCGGCAACGCGCTCGGTCCCGGCCTGACCGCGATCCGTGCCCAGTTTCAGGTGCCCGAAGGCTTTTCGCCCGAGGTTCACGAGGCGTCTCGACGTGCCCCTGCCGAACATTTCGATCGCACCGACCAGCCCTTCGTAACGCTGGACCCGGCCAGTTCCACCGATCTCGATCAGGCGTTCGCGATCGCGCGCAGCGGCACCGATCTGCTGCTCCATTATGCGATCGCCGACGTCGCCTGGTTCGTCGACGATGGCGGCGTGATCGATACGGAAGCCTGGGCGCGCGGCGAGACGCTGTACCTGCCCGATGGCCGCGCCGGGCTCTATCCGCCGGTGCTGAGCGAGGGCGCGGCGAGCCTTTTGCCCGGCGGCCCGCGTCCGGCGGTGATCTTCACGGTGCGGGTCGCCCCCGATGGCGCGGTAAAGCTCGATGGCGTCGAGCGCGCGATCATCCGCAGCACCGCCAAGCTCGCCTACGATAGCGTTCGCGATGGCGATCTCCCCGAGGGATTCGTCGATCTGGCGGAGCGCATTCAGGCGGCGGAGGATCGGCGCGGCGCGGCGCGCGTCGATCCGCCCGAGCAGGAGGTCGAGGATGCCGGCGACGGCACCTATCGGCTGGTGTTTCGCCCAAGGCTCTTGTCCGAGGATCGCAACGCGGCGCTGTCGCTCGCCACCAACATGGCGGTCGCCGATGCCTTGCAGGCGCACCGTACCGGCCTGTTTCGCGTGATGGCGGCACCCGATGCGCGCGCGATCGAGCGGCTGCGGGTCGCGGCGCTGAGCTATGGGCTGCAATGGTCCGCCGGGGTGAGCCTCGCCGATTTCGAGCGCGGGCTCGATCCGGTCGACGCGCGGCAGGCCGCCTTCATGCTCGCCACGCGGCGCGCGGGCGAGGGGGCCAGCTACGCTCCCTATCGCGAGGGCGTGATGCCGTGGCACTGGGCGATGGCGGCGACCTATGCGCATGCCACCGCGCCGCTGCGCCGGCTTGCCGATCGCTATGTGATCCGCGCCGCGCTCGCCATCGCGAACGGGCAGGCGGTTCCCGATGCCGTGACCCAGGCGTTCGCGCGGCTGCCGCAGGTGATGGCGCACGCCGATGGTCGCGCCGGCCAGATCGGCCGCGCGGTGATCGATCTGGCCGAAACGATGATGCTGCGCGGCCGGGAAGGCGAAAGCTTCGCGGCGGTGATCACCGATGTCGACGATCGCGGCGCGCGCATCCAGCTCGCCGATCTGCCGGTGATCGCGCGCGTCGCGGCGCACGGCGTGTCGCCGGGCGGGCGGCTGACGGTGCGGCTGCGGACGGCGGATCCGAGCAGCCGCACCGTCATCTTCGATGCGCTTGCCTGAACGGCGGCGCGGTCGCGCGCATAATATGCTTCGGGGATCGCGAGGTTGGTGTAGCACCGATCCCATGATCGTGAGGGGGCGGAGGTTGCGGGGGCGCTGGACGTCGTGCGCATTGTTGCTGGCGGGTCTCTCCGCCTGCGGCGAGCGCCCCGCCCCGCATCCGATGGGCGACACCAACCCGCAGAGCGAACTCGCGCGAACGCTGGGGACCATCAGGACCTCGACCGCGAACCAGCCAAAGACGCTGAAGATATTATTCTACGGCCAGTCGATCTCGCAGCCGAAGTGGACCGACATCGCCGTCGCGCATCTCCGCGCGACCTACCCCAACACGCGCTTCATCGTCCGCAACCTCGCGATCGGCGGCTTCGAATCGACCAAGCTGGAGCGGACGGTCGAACGCGATATCGACGAGGTCTATCCCGACCTGATCGTCTTCCACGCCTATGGCGATCATCGTGCTTATGAGCGCGTGATCAAGGCGATGCGGACGCGCACCGCCGCCGAGATCATCGTCCAGAGCGATCATGTCACCGTGCCGGTCGAGCCGATCTGCCGCGGCGGGCTGCACCTCACGCTGCGCGCGCCGCCCGGCTGCAAGGGCTTCCTCTGGTATCGGCAGAATAGCTGGGAAGAGTTTTTCTCTGGCACCGCCGTGCCCGGCATCGCCTGGCGCTATCATCTCGCGGTCGATCCCCGCCGCTGGGGCTGGAACGCCTATCTCAAGCGGCACGACCTCGCGATCGCCGATCTCCTCGCCGATCCGCCGCACCCCAACGACAGGGGCTGGGCCCTGATGGCGCGGCTGTTCGATGCCTGGTTCGATAAATTGGTGCGCGACTGGACGCCGCATCCGCAGACGCTGGTGTGGGAGCAGGCGCTGCCGCCCGGCAACAGCGCAACGCTGGAGGTCACCGGCAATCGGATCGAACTGATCGCCTCGGCGCCGCTCGACGGCAAAGTCGCGGTGCTGGTCGATGGCAAGCCACCGCGCGATCTCGACGGCTGCTGGCAGACCGGCCGCACCGATATGCTTCCCAACGTGCCTTACTGGCCGGCGATCCGCCGCGTCACCATGTCGGCGGCGGCGCACCAGCCGGGCCGCTGGACCGCGATCCTGCACGATCTCTCCCCGGATCAGACAAAATTCACCTTCCGGCTCTACGGCCCCAACGGCGCGGACGGGCAGGGGGATGGCATGAAGGATTTCGTCTCGCCATCGGGGCAGGTGCGGATCGATGCCAGGGACTGGTCGATCCCGGCGGCGATGGCGCTGAAGCAGCAGGGGGTGCCCGAGGGCTATCGCATCGGCTGGGATCGCCGGTTCGTCTGCGGCGACGAGCCTTCGACGCCGCTCGCCCCGGGCAGGATCGAGGCCCGTCATGTGATCGCGACCGGCCTCGCCAACGGGCCGCATCGCATCACGCTTCGCCTCACGCCCGACGCCAGAGCGGCGATCGGTGCGGTCCGCACCTATCGGCCGCCGCTGGCCGATTGACGCCCCAGCCGGAATCGCGCTTTAGAAGTATCGTCGGTACGAAAGGAAATTCTGTGGATCGCGAAGCCATCATCAAGCGGCTGGTGCCGTTGATGGAAGATGTGTTCGACGAGGACGATCTCGAATATTCGGACGATCTCAGCGCCGACGAGATCGAGGAATGGGACAGTCTGAGCCACGTCCGCTTCATCGCGGCGACCGAGAAGGCGTTCGGCGTGCGCTTCTCGACCGGCGAGATCGAGGGCTTCAAGAATAGTGGCGAACTGGTCGACGCGCTGGCCGCGAAGCTGGGCTAGGCGAACTTATGGGCGACGCGCTCGACGCGACGAACCTGCTGCCGTGGCTGCCCGCCCCCGAAGCCGATTTCCGCGCGACGGTGCGCGCGCTGGCGACCGCCGAGGCGCCGGGCGAGGCCGATCTGCGGCGGATCGCCGCCACCGCGATGGACGCCAGCCAGCTCGGGCAATTGGGGCGTGTCGTCCGCCGCAATCGTGAGGCGGTGGCGCGGAACACGAGCTTCCTGCCGGTGCGCCTGGGCATCGTCGGCTCGCACACGCTCGATCAGATAATCGATGCGCTGGAAGGCACCGGCTTGCGCCACGGGCTGCTTCTGAAGCTGACCAAGGCGCCTTACGGCCAGGTGATCCAGGCGGTGCTCGATCCGGCGAGCGGCTTCGCGCCGCATTCGCTCGATTATGTGCTTCTCTCGCTGGATGCCAGATCGCTCGGACTGCACCAGTCGCGGCTCGACGAGGGCGGCGCCGGGGACGCGGTGCAGGCGGCGATCGATCAGATGATCCTGCTGCGCGACGGCATTCGCGACCGCATCGGCGCTGCCTGCATCTTCCAGACGCTGGCGCCGCCGACCGACACCTTGTTCGGCCATTTCGATCGCCGCGTCGCGGGTTCGCCGCGCGCGCTGGTCGAGGCGTTCAACCGGCGGCTCGATACGATAGCGCTGGACGGCGACGTCATCGTCGATGTCGCGTTCGTCGCGTCAACCGTTGGCCTCGCGCGCTGGAACGATGCGCGCGAGTGGCACGGCGCCAAGATGCCCTTCGCGCTCGACGCGACCCCGCTCTACGCCGATCATGTCTGCCGGGTGATCGCGGCGGCGCGCGGCAAGGCGCGGAAATGCCTGATCCTCGATCTCGACAATACGTTGTGGGGCGGGGTGATCGGCGACGACGGCGTCGAGGGCATCGCTCTCGGCAACGGATCGGGGACGGGGGAAGCGTTCGCGGCGATCCAGCGGCTTGCGCTCGAACTGCGCCAGCGCGGCGTGATCCTCGCGGTCTGCTCGAAGAACGAGGAAGCCAATGCGCTGATCCCGTTCCGCGAACATGCCGAGATGCTGTTGAAGGAGGAGCATATCGCCGCCTTCGTCGCCAATTGGAACGACAAAGCGGGCAACATCCGCGACATCGCCGCGACGCTCAACATCGGCACCGATTCGCTCGTCTTCCTCGACGACAATCCGGTCGAGCGCGCGCTGGTGCGGCGCGAATTGCCCGAAGTGGCGGTGCCGGAGGCGGGGCTCGATCCCGCCGATTATCCCGGTCTCGTCGCGCGCGCGGGCTATTTCGAGGCGGTGTCCTTCTCGGACGAGGATCGCAAGCGCGCCGATTATTACGCCGCCAATGCCGAGCGCACGCGCACCCAGGCGTCGATCACCAACCTCGCCGATTATCTCGCCTCGCTGGATATGGTGATGACGGTGCAGCCGTTCGACGGACAAAGCCGCGCGCGCATTTCGCAGCTCGTCAACAAATCGAACCAGTTCAACCTCACGACCCGCCGCTACGGCGAGGACGACATCCAGGCGTTCGAGCGGGACCCGCGCAAATATACGTTGCAGGTGCGGCTCGAGGATCGCTTCGGTGACAATGGCATGATCTCGGTGATCATCTTCGACAAGCACGGCGATGCCTGGTCGTGCGACACCTGGCTGATGAGCTGCCGCGTGCTTGGGCGCGGCGTCGAGCAGGCGGTGCTGGCCGAGATCGCCGCCGCGGCCAGGGCCGAAGGTGCCGCCGCGTTGATCGGCCATTATCTGCCGACCAAGAAGAACGGGCTGGTCGCCGAACATTTCGCCAAGCTCGGCTTCGCGCAGATTGCCGGCCATGCCGATGGCGCAACCGACTGGCGGCTCGATCTGGCCGACTATAGCGCGCCCGATCTGCCGATCCGCGTCGTGCGGATCGCCGAAGCGGAGGCGGTCGCGTGAGGCGTGCTCCGGCGACGGCCAAGCGACCATGAGCTTCAACGGCACCCTGTTCCTGTTCGGCTTCCTGCCGATCACGCTGGCGCTCTATTATCTGCTCGCCCTGACGCGGCTGCACGCGCTGCGCCTGCCCCTCCTGATCGTCGCGACGATCGGCTTCTATGCGCGCAGCTCGGCGCATTATCTGCCGCTCCTGCTCGGCTCCGTGCTGATCAATTATCTGATCGGCGTCGCGATCGCGCGGTCCGAAAAACCGATCGCGCGCCTGTGGCTGTGGCTGGGCGTGATCGCCAATCTTACGATCTTGTTCTGGTTCAAATATGCGCCGGCCCTGTCGCAGGGCGTGTCGGACGCGTTCGGCATCGACATCCGGCTCGCGCAGATGGCGTTGCCGCTGGCGATCTCCTTTTACACCTTCCAGCAGATCGGCCATCTCGTCGATCTTTGGCGGGGGCGGATCGCGCCGCCCCACGCGCTGCACTATTTCGCCTTCATCCTGTTCTTCCCGCAGTTGCTTTCCGGCCCGATCAGCCTGTCGCGCGAGATGGTGCCGCAGCTTGCCGAGCGGCCCGTCGCGCGGCGCGTGCCGGCCGATCTGCTGTTCGGCCTCGCGATCTTCGCGTTCGGCCTGTTCAAGAAGACGGTGATCGCCGACAGCTTCGCGCTGTGGACCGGGCCGATCTTCGATGCGGCGGCGGCGGGCGCGCATCCCTCGGCGGCGTCCGCCTGGGGCGGGGCGCTGGCCTATACGCTGCAGATCTACTTCGATTTCGCGGGCTATTCGGATATGGCGATCGGCGTCGCGCGGATGTTCGGGCTGCTGCTGCCGATGAACTTCTTCTCGCCGTTCCGCGCGCGCAGCGTGGTCGATCTGTGGCGGCGCTGGCACATCACGCTCGGCCGCTTCGTGCAGACCTATCTGTTCCAGCCGCTGGCGGTGCCGCTCGCGCGGTTCGCGGTGGACCGCGATCTTGGGCAGCGCGCGGCGCTGATCGTCGCGACGCTCGCGCCGACCTTGCTGTCGATGCTGATCATCGGCGTATGGCACGGGGCGAGCTGGACCTTCGTGCTGTTCGGCGCGATGCACGGCACCTACATGATGACCAACGAGGCCTGGGCCGATTTCAAGCGCCGCCACAAGATGCGCAAGGATGCCGACCATCCCGCCTGGCGCCGGATCGTCGCGACGCTCGCCACCACCCTCGCCTTCGTGCTCGCCAGCGTCCCCTTCCGCTCGCCCGATCTCGGCACGGCGGGGCGGATGTTCGGCGGGATGATCGGGCTCAACGGCGGTCCGGGCGTGTGGGAGGCATGGCCGGTGCTCGTGCCGCTCGGCGCGTGGGGGCTCTATCCGCTGCTGATCGCGGGCTTTCTGTTCGTCTATCTGCTCCCCAACACGCAGCAGATCATGGACAAGGCGGTGCCCGCGCTGGAATGGGCGAAGTGGCGCAAGATGGATACGCCGCCGATCGCCTTCGCCTGGCAGCCGACCGCTTCATGGTGTCTCGCGATCGGCGCGATCCTTATGGTGGGCATCGCCTTCATTGCGCGCGGCACCACCAATTTCGTCTATTTCGGCTTCTAGCATGGCGAAGAAGGCGCCCGCTCTCGTCCCTCTGGACCTCGGCCCGGCGCAGGCCGGCGGCCTGATCGCGGCGCTGGTACTCGGGGTGCTGGTCGGTCTCGTCGCGCTGATGGCGCTGCCGGTCGACCGTTATTACCAGTGGCAGCAGGTCGACGGCACGATCCTGTTTCGCGCGCGCTGGATCTACGAGCGCATCCATTTCGATCCGACGCCGATCGATGCGGCGGTGATCGGCAGCTCGCGGATGGAGGCGAGCGTCCGCACGCCCGAACTCAGCCGGATGCTTTCGCAAAGGCTCGGGCGGCCGATCCATGTCGTCAACTTCGCGCTGCCGCAGGAAGGGCGCGATCTGCATTGGGCGGTCGCGGACGAATTGCTGGCCAACCGGCCCGAGCTGCGTCTGCTCCTGCTTTCGGCAAGCCCCGAAGCGGTGCTTAGCCATCCCGGTTTCCGCTTCCTCGGCGA
Organism: Sphingomonas bacterium; assembly: GCF_903644055.1. Classification (GTDB taxonomy): domain Bacteria; phylum Pseudomonadota; class Alphaproteobacteria; order Sphingomonadales; family Sphingomonadaceae; genus Sphingomonas_I. The sequence continues at coordinate 10,390 of NZ_CAHJXD010000183.1, forward strand.
CGATCGATCGGTCGCGGGATCGCCGGCGCTCTACAATCCCAGCTACGTCGATAATCTGCTGACCTTGCCCTACCGGCACCTCTCCTACTTCGTGCAGGGGCTGTGGCCGCGCGCCTTCCAGCTCAGCCCGCGCTTCGATCCGGCGATCTATCGCGCGCGCGGCTTCGACCCGACCGACAGCTTCGTCTCAGCGACGGGCAATTTCGTCGATCGCAACAGGCAGCTCGATCCCGCCACCGTCGATGCGCAACGCGCGGCGCGCGCCGCCGAGATGCGCGTCGATCCCAAGCTGCGCTTCCTGCCGCTCGATCGGCGCTATGCCGTCGAACGCCACTTCGATCGGAAGATCGCGCGTGCGGCGCGGGACCGGGGCGTGATGCTGGGTTTCCTGCGCGTGCCGGTGTTCGATGCGGAAGAGCATTTCGCCGATCCGGCTTTCTATCGGGCGATCGGCCCGGTGTGGGAGGCAAGCCTGCTGGGCAGCGATCCCGCCGATTATATGGATATGGCGCACCTGAACCGGCACGGCACCGCGCGCCTGCTGCCCTGGCTCGCCGATCGCCTCGCCCCGCTGCTCGCCGCGCCCGAAAAGCCGCATGTTCGATAAGTATAAGATCCACCATGTCGGAATCGTCGTCCCCGATTTCGAGGAGGCCGATACGCTGATGGCGACGATGGGGCTGACCGAGGATTATCGCGGGTTCGTCGAGCCCTGGTCGTGCTGGTGCATCTTCGCGACGCCGGGCGAGGGAAGCTCGGCGATCGAGATCGTCGTCCCCACCGGCGGATCGCTGGCGCGCTTCAACAAGGGCGGCGGCGGCGTCCACCATTTCGCCTTCGAGGTCGAAGACATCGCCGAGGTCACGCGCTGGGCGGAAAGCCAGGGCATGCGGATGATCGAACCGCAGGCGATCAAGGGCGCGGGCGACTTCCTCTGCAACTTCCTCAGCCCCGCCTCGACGCGCGGCATCCAGATCGAATTCGTGCAGCCTTACTGATTGGGGTGCCGGGAAGTGGTGCCGCCTACAGCGTTATAACCCCGTTTCGTTGCAATTCGCTGTAGTTCGTATTTCCATGGAAAATGCTGGTATTACAATAAGAAGGCATTGAATGCTGTCCGCATTCAATCGTTGACGTTCGCAACAAGCCACTGCATGGTGTGGGAGCCAATGTGGGATCGACCAATGACGCGTCTGACCGTGTTAAAAGTGAAAAACGCCGGAGCGGGTCGACACGGAGACGGCGAAGGCCTCTATCTGCTCGTAAAACCAAGCGGCGCCCGATCATGGATCTTGCGCCTGCAGCGAGACGGCAAGCGACATGATATTGGACTCGGCGCGGTTGATTTGTCTGGACGGAGCCTCAGCGATGTTCAGGCATCGAATTCCGTCCCACTTCTGTCCCGCCGATTACTGACCTTACAGGAGGCGAGGGAAAAGGCGTCGGAGTTACGTAGGTTTGCCCGGGCAGGCCGTGATCCGTTCGTTGAGCGAGATAGAGAGCGCCGCAAGGTGCCCACGTTCGAGGAAGCAACAAAAACTTGCCATGCTGATTTGAAAGCGGGTTGGTCGAAGCGCCAAGCCGAAACGTTTCTTTCTTCCTTGGAGCGGCATGCATTTCCGTCGCTCGGCAGACTTGCAGTCGATCGAGTTCAAGCCAGCGATATTCGCGATATGTTGGCTCCAATATGGACCGAATTCGCAGACATGTCTCTTAAGGTACGAGGCAGAGTGTCGACGGTTCTGAATTATGCGCATTCGAAAGGGTGGCGGCCGACCGAGGCACCCGGCCGATCAGTGACCCTAGGGCTACCAAAACGTAACGCTGGAGCAAACTATGCAGCAATGCCGTTTGACCAAGTAGCTACATTTGTGAGCTTGCTAAATTCGAAGTCAGACACTGTCGGGCGGCTTGCACTTCTCTTTACCATTTTAACTGCGGCTCGGTCGGGTGAGGTACGCAATGCCCGCTGGTCGACCGTTGATCTGAAGAGCAAACTTTGGAGACGTCCTGCTAATCTGATGAAAACGCGCACGGAACATGTGCTGACGCTAAGCGAACCAGCGATGGTGATCCTCAGCCGCGCGGCGGCACTTCATCCTCCAGAGGAAAATTCACTCATTTTCCCAAGTCTAAAGAAAACGCCACTTTCCGACATGACGCTCTCCAAGATCTTGCGCGATGAGAAGCAGCCATACACCGTACACGGATTTCGCAGTTCATTTAGAGATTGGGCAGCAGAGAAAAAACCTGACGTTCCGAGCGACGTGGCGGAAGCGGCTCTGGCTCATCTTGTTTCGGATAAAGTGATTAGAGCCTACAAGCGCACGAAGTTTGTCGACATGCGTCGCGCCTTGCTGGAGGACTGGGGAACCTTCGTGACAAAAGACAGCGCGATGGCTTGACGATGGTAGGTCATCACGACTGTGGGGAGGGCGGACGCCCTCCCCAGCGACTGTCAGATACTGTTGCGATCTTCCAGCGGAGGCAGCCTGAAAACGTAAACTCGCTTTTTATCGATGCCCTTCGCTAGAGCGCGCCAGCATGTATCATTACGCCCGTCGCGCTTCATGAGGTCTCCGACCTCCCGCTGCTTTAGCAGGCGTAGGTGATCGGGAAATTGCCGGACGAATGCCTCGACAGTAATGAGCGCCTCGCGATGATCGCGCTTCATCGCGATGAATGCTGGGGCGGCCTCCAGGGTTTCAGCGGTGAGGGCCGCACGCCGTTTGGACAGCAGGATAGTTTCGGGCTTTTCGGCTATTTCCTGCAGGCGTTCAATGAAGGGCAGCGTTGCTGCCATTGCTTGGCGATGCATATCATAAACACGCGCAACCGCTGTGCCGAGATTGCGAAAAGATGCGGGCAGGGCGCCATAATCTCGGGCCAGCCTACCAGCCGCAAAAACGAGCCCAAAGGCCTCGGAGACTCGAACGTCCGTGCCAGAGTTGAGATCAATGCCGACATTCTCTTGGAACTGCTCCACAAGCCGCTTGATGCGCTTACGCAACCCCTTTTGATCTGCGGCCCGCGCATCGACCAGGGCTTCGAGAAAAACCCTGATCGCATGCCCATGGTGTTTGCCGGCGGCGGAAATCAGCGATTGGGCAAGCGCGCTTCCACTGGCATATCCGGCGGGCAGGCTTTCGAAGACACCATGCGGCTGATCATCTGGGACCGGAATGGTCATAAACCGGTCGCCGGCAGCGCTTGCGGTGGTGCTCTTTGTCGCAATGATGTCTTCGAGGCGTTCATTGGATGAACTGATGTAGGCCATTCGAATTCCGCGAGCGCGCGAGGCATTCATTCGCCCCTTCTCATCGCCAGTCGCCATCTTGAAGGCAAAAGCCTGAAACTGCGCTGCCCTCTGCCGATCCGAACTGCCCGCGAAAAACAATGCGGCCTCGTCGAGGATCAGCAGCAAGTCTGCATGGTTTCGTAGCTGGGGTTCCAGCGCGTTGAGGGTGGTATCGAAAGTTTCGAGATATCGCCCGCTGCTGCCAGCGCCGATGCCGCCAAAAATTGACGCGGTCAGTCGCTGGAGGGTGCTTTTGCCCCGGCCTTTACCGCCGACCAGTTCGAAGCCAAAATTGCTGTCGCGCTCCGTCAGCGACAGGATCGGCCCGACGAAGGCCAGCATGAGACAAAAGGACGACAGGGGAAGCCGGGCAAGGGGCGTCGCAACTCGCTCCAGCCATTTCTCGTGGCTGCCGGCGATGTCGTTCTTGCCCGCGATTGGCTCGAGAACCACAGCGAAAGGCAATGAGCCCTTTGGGGAGAAAACTGTCGCATCTTGCAGGGCAAAATGACGTCCATTCCAACCGACCCCGGTAACCAAGTCGCCCGGCGGAAAATCCTTCAGAGCGTTGATGGAGGCGTGGATATGGCCGAGATGATCCCTGCCGATGATATCGATTCCCTGATGGCTCAGGATCGCGACTGCCTCAGCGCTATTGCCCGTAAAAGCACGCCGAGGTGCCCAGCCAACAGTCTGTCCTTGCTGCACGGCGATCCAACGCTCGCCCGTGGTTTCGGCCGTCCGGCCAAACACGTGATCGTCAAAAGTTTGCTTGGAAATTGGCACAATAATTCTCCCACGCAGCGACGGCTCGTGTCGCTACGTCATAATGTTGATGTTGACTTTGGAGTGGGGAGAGGCGCTTAGGTCCCTACACTCCCTACATATCTAGCATAAGCCTCTATGGGGCGTGTGCAGTGAAAGAGTGGCTATGCAGTGTTCTTAGTGTTCTTAGCTTAATACACTCATATTAATTGATCTAAGGGGCTACAGTACTGAACTAACACCTAGATCAACGTTTCTATCACCACACACGTGTACACTTTTGAAGCTACCGGACCTTGAGCATACCCTTCTCCACCTCCAGGTGCATTGGGAGCATCAGGTTCGAAAGATTCTGTCTGTGCATCCAGAGCAACCACCGAGAGTGATACGGTTCTGGGATGCGGCGACGTCGGGAGAGTCGGGTGAGATCACCGTCTTCGGTCGTCCCGACCCAACGGCATGGCCAGAATCCCTGCATGATGTAGGTCAGGGCCCGAGCCATGTCCGTGATCGGCTTCCGCCTAATCATAACCCGTTGGAAGACTTTGCCGTCAGGTTCGTCACGGCTTGACCGATACTGCTGCTGATTACGCAGAGCGTCGACCACGTCGATCATCCCACCGGCCACGACCAGATGCCAGTGCAGCTGGTAGAGCTTTGTGGCGAGGTCGAATGACCCGTGAAGCCCCGCCAAGAGCCATCCCTTCGCCTGTGCCGCCCCAGCCCGGTTCAAGGCGCTGCGGAGGGCCGCTTTCAGTTCTGCAGCAGTTACGGCCATCAGCTCGTCGGGCGTCATCAGGCCATGCCGTGGGATCAGCGTAGCAACCGTCACCTTCTCCGCGCCCAGAAATTCGGCTTGTTGAAGGACGTGGGGGATGATTTGCCCCCGACTGAGAAACGTGAAGAGCGGATTGGCCGGTGAGCAGACCGGGTCAAAGTAATCTTGCTCAGATAGCGACTTGGCCAGAATTCTGGCTTGTGCCACTTCAGTTGGCGCAGCATCATTCCAACAGGCGAACCGCTCGAGTCCGTGTCTGCGCGTGGTTGTTTCCTTAATCGCCGCGACAAAGGTCTCCATTGTCCCCGCCGTACGGGTGACGAAATCGCCGTCCTTAAGGATGCAGAGCTTGGTGAGGTTCGCCATTAGCCGCGCCCCTTCTCGATGGAGCGCTTGATAAACTCCCTCGCGCTTTCGCGGGTTACAAAGGTGCGGCTTCCGATCTTAAACGCGGCCACTTCCCGCCTTTTTATAAGGTCCCAGCCTTTCGTCTTTTTCACACCGACGCGCTCGCAAAAGCGTCGAAAACTCAGATGTTTCATCACCATTTCTCCGTATCAATCCGTCGCAAACCGCGTCGGACCGATGGACTGATAGGAGCGGTCAAATGGCTGTCTGGGCAGTTTGTATTCGGCTACAAGTTCATTTTTGACGGCGGCCGTTTTCATTGCAATCGAATTGCATTTGCCGTTCTGGCAGTTGCAACGGACGCGCAAAGTGGCTTGTAAGGTTTGGAGGGTGGGTTGCCAGTTAAACGGAGACGGAATGGGCCAAAGCCCGGAAGACCGCCAGCAAACGCCAGGTCGCAAAAGCCGCCTTCATGGCTGCTGGAGGATTGGGAAAAGGCCATTGAGCCGGTCGACGAGGCATGTTCTGTCAACCCTGGCGCCTCGACGTGCCCTCAGGACCGCCGCACCAGCCTGATCAAGATCGCCATATATCGAATGGTGCGAGAGCTGCGGTCGAAGAAGCGGCTATCGTTGATAGAATCGATAGTCGGGTTTTTGGAATACGAGCCGAAGGTCATCAAATTTGACGCAAATCCATTCCATTGGGCGATCTACGCGATCGACCGGAACGAAGAGCTCTATCGGAAACCCGGGAGGCGGACAAAGTCATCAATGTTGGACATTGGCGAGGAGCCAATGAATCGGCTCGCATATCAGCTCCTTTATGCCGACCGACATGAAGTTCCTCCAGAGCTTCTAATCGGTTTCATTTACCAAACGGCTAGTTCGACCCGAGCGAAAAAGAACATTCGGAATAACAGTCACGAGCCTTGGCTGACATCATATCTGGCAGCCCAAAACGCCGCTTGACCATCAGCGCGAATGCAACAAATGATGTCTGGAACTCCGTTGTGGATTAGGGGCAGGTTTTGATGACTACGGTTGCAACCCGTGTACGCGCTATCGCTGATCTCGAGGGCTTTGACCTTGTGGTAAGAAAGGGCAAGTCGGTAGTCGATCTGAAGGCTAACGGCGTACTTGGCTCGTACGGTTACGAAAAGAAGCTAAAACATTCCAAGACAGTTGCTGATTGGAAGCGTGATCGATTTAAAGCTGTCTATTCTGGATATACATGCGACGTTCTGCTTGGGAATGGCGAGATCGCTACAGGTCAGACCTCCTTGCGCACTGTCCGCGAGTCATATGAAGACGATTGAAGCAGTCCTAGCTGTAATCATCGGTGTCACTCGCACCATATTGCCATTAACCTACCGACGCGGCCCTCAGCCTCAATTTCTCTGTCAGCTTTTTCTGAACACGGCGGTCCTCGCCAGGACAGTTCATGAGGCGACCCGGTAGCCACCGAATATATGGGCTGCGCCGAAATTCGAAATCACGACGGCCAATAATCGGTTGCAGCCATCTACGCGCCACTGGTGCCGACGGTGCTTTCCTGACCGGAAGCGTCGGTGCCGCCGCTCGTGCTTTCACTGGAAGAGCTGTCGGTGCCCTGCGTGGTGTTTTCTTGGCCCGAAGTATCGGTCCCGCCGGTAGTTTCGTCGTCGTCGCCAGCCATCGAAATTCTCCTCTGATTTCCGAGCCACTACAACGCGATTGGAGCCACACCGGTTGCAGGGGCGCCCTCGCCCAAGTCACCCGTCCGACAACCGATTTCTACTCTCAGGCGACGGCCGTTTCGCGCCCTAATTTACGCCATTCGATCGATTATGTCGCAACCCCAAAAGCGGACATGACTCAACGCCGTCGCTGCTTCTGCACTTCAATGAATACATCCATACTGGATCGAAGCGGCGTAATATCTTCCAGTATCGCCCCTGAAGTGACAATATGGGTGCAAGGAGAAGGGCGGAATGGCAAGTAACCCAGCTGCAGCGCCGACAATCAACACCGTCGCCTTGTCTTTGCGTCTCCTGAAGGTCGCTACCGCTACAGAAGCCCTTAAGGACGACCATGGTCTGCGCTCGATGGATAGCGCGGTCGGTGATTTGTGGGTCGGTCAGTCGCCCGCCAACCCGCCGGGCTGGGTCGATTTTCTCGGCCAGTTGGCGCCCGATGCCCGAGCCGAATTGCGCACCCAGAGCTGCGCCGCGGTCCTATTCGTGGAGACCTCCAAGCCGGCAAAGCGCCTTTTTGCGCTCTGCTTCGGCCAGGGGCATCATTCGCTTGATGAAAGCGCAATCGAGCGAGGCTTCGGGCTCAAGGTCACTCTCAACCTAGTGAGTCGCGACCGCCTGCGCACAATCGACAGCGCCACGCTAGACACAACCGTCATGCAGCGGCGCACTCAAGCAAGTCGCAACGCAGATCTTGGTGCATTCGAGATCAACACCGATCGCGACTTGGTTCGCCTAGCCGCGGGTAGCCCGGCCTCAAGCGGCTTTGCAAAAGCACTGACCGGTCGCGATGCGCTTTCAGTACGCGCACCGGTCGCGCCGGCTGCGATAATCGCTTATTGCGAGCGTGCGCTCCAGATCTATGGCGAGAAGACCTATCAGCGCGACTTCAAGTTCATCGATCATATTCAACCGGTGGGCGACCCGAAGCTCCGAGATATTCTCGACGGCCTGGCATTCGGTGAGCTCAAGACTCTCGTCGGCGGTGGTGCCTCGGACCTTCACCTTGCCATTCCCGACATTCTCGCACCCGAGGACGATCTGGAAATCGGATATTTCGGCCTAGGCCTGCTGTCAGGGCGCAAGGCGGTTTTCAGCGAGCTCGCAATCGAAGACTATGTTGCCGAGCTGCAGCGTGGAAAATTTCCGGCAATTCCCAGTATGGCCGAACTTAAGGGGTCGCATGAGATTTGCGTGGTCGAGAACGGGCAGGTGGACCGCGAGCATCGCCGCAAGCTTTATTCGTGCTTCGTTTATGAGGCGCAGCACAATGGTGAAACCCATGTGTTGTTCGATGGGCAATGGTATCTCGTCGATCGCGGCTTCTACGATGAAGTGGAGATGGCGTACCAAGCCTTGGTGACGCCAGCGTTTGTCGTCTCCACCACTGCCAAGAATGAGCGCGATTTCATCGCCCAGCTCCTCGCCAACGCGAACCTACTCTGTCTCGACCAAACCCGTGCGAATCCAACAGGCGCTAAACGCGCAAATCTTGAGCCTTGTGACTTCCTATCGACCAGCCGTCAGCTAATCCATTTGAAGGACGGTCACGGCTCTTCGCCGCTTAGAGGCTGTGTCGGAACGGTAGCGTAATGGTGGACGACCGGGTTCCGATGTGATTCCGAGCGGTTGCGAGACCAGAC
>NZ_CAHJXD010000184.1 GCF_903644055.1 Sphingomonas bacterium
TCAATCCGATCGAGCAGATCTTCGCAAAGCTCAAGGCATTGCTCCGAAGGGCGGCACCGCGGTCCTTCGACGCCATCGGCGACGCCCTCAAAATCATCCTTAATCGCTTCACGCCAAGCGAATGCTCCAATTACATCCGCCACTCCGGATACGTGCAATCGTGATCGAGTCTGACTCTAGAAGCGTTGCCTCCGCTCGACAGACCCGTAATCATAAGGATGCTCGGCCCATAACGAGCGTCTGTGCCGGTGCCGCTGATGGCATCGAGAATATAGTTTCCGTCGCCAGCAAGCGTCGATGCGTCGAAGGTGCCAGAAAAAGAGACCGGCCCTCCCGGGCCATTGAAGCCGCCACCGTTTAGATACGATAGCTGGAAGGTCCAGGTGGCGGCACCAGCGGCGCTCGAAGCTAGTATCAACGTGCTGCCGATCACAGCGACCGCAAACTTTCTCATCATGTTCTCCTTATTCATCCGCGCTTTCCGCCCGGACGGCCCAAAACTCGTAGCAGTCAGGATGCTCGGCCATCGGTGCGGCCATGGGTTTGCCGCAGATAGGGCATCGTCCCGACCGGTTGGACAAACTCATGAGTATGATTCCGGCATTCGCCCCCCCGCGAGTCGCGGTCGCAAGGTCGGCGCGCCGCGAGGAAGAGTCAATACTGGATTTTTCAGTATCGGATTTTCCAGTGCGATCGTGGCATTCATCATGCCGAACGACCGCAAATCGGTTCACGCCGCGCCGTATATCGCCCTCGTCGAGAGGCTCATCGCGCGTCGTCGTGAGCTGAAGCTGACGCAGACTGAGCTAGGCGCGCGCTTCGGAGAGAACCAAGCCTTCATCAGCAGTCTCGAACGCCGACAGCGGCGCATCGACATGTGGGAGTTCGTGCGGCTCTGCCGCGCGCTCGAAACAGAGGCAGCGTCGTTGCTCGACGGCATAGGCTAGAAGAGCCTTTCCGGCGGCGGAGATGCCCTTCGCGACCGCGCCGAGCGCCGACCTACCGGCAAGAGCCCGAACGCCACCAGCAGGACCGCCCAGATTGCCTCTAGCCAGCGGAATGGGCGCGCAATGACCCGGCAGTCGCTGCGATGCAGATGAGCCAGGCGGGCAGCGCGCCCGTCATGCCGCAGGCGGTTGCGTGTCGTTCCGAACCCCGGCGCACGCCGGCCGCAACGTTGTGGCGAACCCCAGCCACAGCGCCAGACTCCCCAAGGCGAACCCGCCCAGGATGAAAAAAGCGACGCGATAGCCGAGGAGCTGAGCGAGCCAGCCACCGATCGCGGGGCTGAGCGACGCGCCGAGCCCCTGGACCGTCATCACCGCGCCTTGGCCGACGTTCACCCGGCCCGTGCCATTGAGCAGGCATGCGACCAGCCCCGGCACCGCGACGCTTTGCAGCCCCGCGCCGATGCCGTCCAGCACCTGGACGGGCCACACGCCCCAATGCTCGATGACGGAACCAGCGATCAGCCCGCGCACCGGCAGCGCCGCAAACGAGATCAGCATGATCAGCCAGTAGCCCTTGCCCGCCGCCACCCGCATCGCGATCAGCGAGGTGATGACCATCACCGCTTGCGCGACCACCACGGTCGTGGCCGTGAACAGGGCAGGATTGCCCTTGCCCGCGCCGACCACGGCGAGGCCGTAGAGCGGCAGCATCGCGCCGTTGCCGAGATGGAAGAAGGCGAGCGAAGCGGCGAGGATCAGCATCGGCTTGTTCCGCAGCAGCACGCGGAACCCTTCGGCCTGGCCGCTTCCGGTAGCGTCGCCGTCCCCCTTTTCGAGCCCGCGCGCGGCTTGGTGGTCGATCGCGCGCTCAGGAATGAGCAGCACCGATGTAACGGCAAGCGCCCCGAACACAGCGGCGAGATAGAAGATGGCCGGCATCCCGAACGTCCACCCGAGCCACCCGGAGAGGCCTGCGCCGACCATGTTGCCGGCATGATTCCACGCTTGATTGCGCCCGTTCTGCGCATTGAAGCCTTTTTGACGAACGATCCCGAGCGTCATGCCCGCAACGGCCGGGCCGATCGCGGCACCGGCGATGGCGGTCGCCACTTGGCTGACGGTGACGACCCAGATCGATTGCGAGAGCAGGATCAGGAACGAGGCTGCGACGGTGCAGATGCCCGTGACCACGACCACCATGCGCTTCTTTGTGGTGTGGTCGATGAACGCCCCGGCCGGCGCAGTGACCAGCATCCCGGCGACCCCGCCCGCGGTCATTACCGTGCCGATCGGCCCCGTTGCCCATCCACGCTGTTGCAGGAACACGCCCAGGAACGGGCCGATCCCCGCCTGCATATCGGCCATGAAAAAGTTGAGGGCTTGGAGCGCGCGCTTGCCCCGCGCCGCGTCCGCGTTCCGACCTCGTTCGTCTTCTCCGGCCGCTGCAATCGTCGCCATCGTTCGATCCTGTCCTCGTCGGGCAGTAACGAGCCGCATGAGCTTTTGGGCACGGCTTGGGCAAGCTCTGGACCGCTTCGTGCTGTTACTATGGTCAAGGCTCAATTGCCGTGCCGCCGCGTGCGACCGCGCCGCCTATCGACGTCGAGATCGAGATTGCGCCGAAGCTCGCCGTCGCGGTCGATCCACAGAATTTCGCTTTTAGGGGAGATGCTTGCAGCGCTCACGATTACACGCGGCGGTACGCAGCAGAGGACGGCGGCTTCAGTGGGCCTTAGGGTAGTAGGAATGGCGAAAATATTCGTCATGCTCATCCTGTACGGCGCACCATTCTCCCTCCGGTCGAAAGTCGGCCCGGTCTTTGATTGTTTGAGCTTGTGCTGGATGGGCGCCATTTTCAAACATAGTAGGTTCGGTCGAATGCGGCGTTGGCGCAGCAGGTTTGCGGCGGCATCACCGTCGATGCAGCGATTTCGGCGTTCAGCGATTTGGACATGGCGAAGCGCCTTGCTTGCGGTAACGAAAGGCAGCTTTGACGGATAAAATCAGAGGGGCCCGCCGCTAGTGAGTTCGGACGAGATGTCGACCAGCCCCGGCTCGCCGCCGTCCGTGCCGTGGATCGAGGCCGATCGGCTGGCGGCGCTCGACCGCTACGGCATCCTCGACACGCCGCGCGAAGCCGAGTTCGACGATGTCGTCCGGTTGATCGCCGAGGTGTTCCAGGCACCGATCGCGGTCGTCAACCTGATCGCGGACGGCCGGCAGTGGTTCAAGGCCGAGGTCGGGATCGGCGCCGACGAGCTGCCGCTCGACGTATCGATCTGCGCCCACGCGATCCTCCAGTCCGGTATCATGGTCGTGCCGGATACCACCCGCGATCCGCGGTTCGACTGCAATCCGCTCGTGACCGGCGAGCCGGGGCTGCGCTTTTATGCGGGCGCGCTCCTGAAGACGCCGGAAGGGCTGCCGCTTGGCACGCTGTGCGTACTCGACACCGCGCCCCGCCCTCACGGCATCGACGATCATCAGAAGCGTACCCTCGAGATATTGGCGCACCAGGTGATGACACAGCTCGAGCTGCGCCGCGCCGTCGCCGAG
>NZ_CAHJXD010000185.1 GCF_903644055.1 Sphingomonas bacterium
GCGCGCTTCCCCAACCTGCTGGTCAACGGCGCCGGCGGCATCGCGGTCGGCATGGCGACCAACATCCCGCCGCACAATCTCGGCGAGGTGCTCGCCGCCTGCCGCGCCTATATCGCGGCAAGTCTTTCCGGCGCCGGGATCACCAACGAAGAGCTGATCGAGATCGTCCCCGCGCCCGATTTCCCCACCGGCGCGCTGATCCTCGGGCGCGGCGGCGCGCGCAGCGCCTATACCGTCGGGCGCGGATCGATCATCATGCGATCGCGCCACGAGATCGAGACCGGGCGGGGCGACCGCCGCTCGATCGTGCTCACCGAAATCCCCTATCAGGTCGGCAAGTCGGGGCTGGTCGAGGGCATCGCCGAGGCCGCCAAGGACAAGCGCATCGAGGGCGTCTCGGACATTCGCGACGAGAGCAACCGCCACGGCGTCCGCATCGTCATCGAATTGAAGCGCGACGCGACGCCCGAGGTCGTGCTCAACCAGCTCTGGCGGCACACGCAGGCGCAGTCGAGCTTCCCGGCCAACATGCTGGCGTTGCGCGGTGGCCGGCCCGAGCTGCTGACGCTGCGCGACATCATCGAGGCGTTCGTCCGCTTCCGCGAGGAGGTCATCACCCGCCGCTCGAAGTTCGAATTGCTCAAGGCCCGCGATCGCGCGCACATATTGCTCGGCCTCGTGCTCGCGGTATCGAACCTCGACGAGGTCGTCGGGATCATCCGGGGATCGAGCGGCCCGCCGCAGGCGCGCGAGCGGCTGCTGGCGCGAAGCTGGCCGATCGCCGAGATCGCGCCCTATATCCGGCTGGTCGAGGCGTTCGACGCCGCCGTCGAGGGCGACACCTATACGATGACCGAGGCGCAGGTCCGCGCGATCCTCGCGCTGCGCCTCTCCAGCCTCACCGCGCTCGGCCGCGACGAGATCGGCGGCGAGCTCGAGCAGCTCGCCGCCTCGATCACCGAGCTGCTCGAAATCCTCGCCAACCGCGCGCGGCTCTACGAGGTGATGGTCGCGGAGCTCGACGTGATCGACGCCGCCTTCTCCACGCCGCGCCGCACCGAGATCGCCGCCGGCGGCGACGATATCGACGACGAGGATCTGATCGAGCGGCAGGATATGGTCGTGACGGTCACGCTCGGCGGCTACATCAAGCGCACCCCGCTCGATACGTTCCGCACGCAGGCGCGCGGCGGCAAGGGCCGCTCCGGCATGGCGACCAAGGACGAGGATGCCGTCACCAAGCTGTTCGTCACCAGCACGCACACGCCGGTTTTGTTCTTCTCCACCGCGGGCAAGGTCTATCGCCTCAAGGTGTGGAAGCTGCCCGAAGGCGCGCCGCAGGCAAGGGGGCGCCCGATGGTCAACCTCCTCCCGCTGGCCCCCGGCGAGACGATCTCGACCGTGCTGCCCCTGCCCGAGGACGAGGCGGAGTGGGGCAAGCTCCACATCCTCTTCGCCACCGCCAAGGGGCTGGTGCGGCGCAATTCGATGGACGCCTTCACCAACATCCGCACCGCGGGCAAGATCGCGATGCGCTTCGGCACCGATGAGGACAGCGAGGATGCGAGCGACCGGCTGATCGGCGTCTCGCTGCTCACCGAGGAGGACGATGTGCTGCTCGCCACGCGCGGCGGCAAGGCGATCCGCTTCGCCGCGACCGACGTCCGCGAATTCCAGAGCCGCACCGCCTCGGGCGTGCGCGGCGCGCGGCTGGCCGACGGCGACGAAGTGATCTCGCTCTCGATCCTGCGCGGCTTCGCGGCCTCGACCGAGGAGCGCGAGGCCTATCTGCGCGCCGCCCCCTGGAAGGACGACAAGGCCGGCGAAGTATCGCTTGGAGCGGAGCGTATGACCGAGTTTGCCGAAGCCGAGGAATTCATCCTCACCGTCTGCGCCAACGGCTACGGAAAGCGCTCCTCGGCTTACGAATATCGCCGCATCGGGCGCGGCGGCCAGGGCATCACCAATATCGACAATCTCGCGCGCAACGGCCCCGTCGTCGCCAGCTTCCCCGCGCATTCGGGCGAGCAGTTGATGCTCGTTACCGATCAGGCCAAGCTGATCCGCATGTCGGTCGGCGACACGCGGGTGATCGGGCGCGGATCGGCGGGCGTGCGGCTGTTCGACGTCGGCAAGGACGAGCATGTCGTCGCCGCCGCGCGCATCGAGGAAGCCGAGGAGGAGGCCGAGGGCGATCTGCGGCCCGAGGGCGACGCCGCCGCCGCGATCGATCCGATCCCCGATGCCGAGCCGGGCGAGGACTTGGCCGACGGCGGCGAGGCGGAATGAGCATGGCGGAGACGATCGCCTACAAGGTGCTGACCGCCGATCAGATGGCGGCGCTCGAGCAGGGCCGCTTCCGGGGCGCGCCGATCGATCTGGGAGACGGCTACGTCCACCTGTCGACCGCCGCCCAGCTCGCCGAGACGATCGACCGCCATTTCGCGGGGCAGACCGGACTGCACGTCGCGGCGGTCGACCTCGAAGCGCTGGGCGATGCGGTGAAGTGGGAAGCCTCGCGCGGCGGCCAATCCTTCCCCCATCTCTACGGCGCGCTGACGCTGGAAACCATACTCGCCTACGGTCCTCTGGAGCGCGAACCCGACGGCGCGATCAGGCTGCCCGTCGCGGGCTGACCACCTTTAGAGGCTGTCCTGTTCAAGCTGAACGTCACCCCGGCCTTGAGCCGGGGTCCCGCTTCTTCTTCAACGTTGGCAGGCAGCGGGACCCCGGCTCAGGCCGGGGTGACGAGAGTATAACGTCAACAGGACAGACCTAAACGTACAGATCTACCACCTCCGCCTCGGGCGCGACCGCGCGGATCAGCAGGCTGCGATGGCATCCCCCCGGCTCGCGCTCGTAGCACAGCAAGGCCGAAGGCTTCTCCGCCGCGAGATCGAGCATCCGCGCCGCCTGCGCCATCGCCTCGGGCAGTTCCAACTGCCCCGCATAGATGCGCTCCAGCATCTCCTGCCTGCCCTTGCGCGCCGCCTCGCGCCCCTCGGGGGGCGTGCCGAGCGCCCGGAGGTGGACATAATCGATCCCCGCCTCCGCCAGCCCCCGCGCGAGAATCGTCTTGGAGAAGCCGGGCCGGCGCGACAGCGGCACCGCGCGCACGTCGATCAGCCGTTCGACGCCCGCCGACGTAAGCGTCGCGATAATTTCGGCCTGCGTGGCCTTCTCATAACCGATCGTGAAAAGCTTCATGGCAAGCAAGTGGCGAGCAAGCTCCTCCCCTGCAAGGGGAGGTGGCAGCCCGCAGGGCTGACGGAGGGGTGTCCCCCTCTCGACAGCGCATCACCCCTCCGTCAGGCTTCGCCAGCCACCTCCCCTTGCAGGGGAGGATCGTCTCGCGTCCGCACCATTGGCCGCGTCCGACGCAGAGGCTGTCCTGTTCAAGCTGAACGTCACCCCGGCCTTGAGCCGGGGTCCCGCTTCTTCTTCGACGTCGGCCAAGCAGCGGGACCCCGGCTCAAGGCCAGGGTGACGAGTATATGTTCGAGCGGGATAAGCACCGAACCAGTCGGAGGTGACGCATGCGCGACAAGCCCCCCAGGGGCAAGGATCATTTCTCCGCGATCCGCTTCGCCGCCTCGATCAGCTCCACCGGCATCATCGCGATGATCGTGCTGTTATGTTCGACGCCGATCTCGGTCAGCGTCTGCAGCCGCCGCATCTCCAGCGCGCCGGGCGTGCCGCCGATCGTCGCCGCCGCGTCCGCCAGCGTCTGCGCCGCCTCCTTCTCGCCCTCGGCCTTGATGATCCGCGCGCGCTTCTCGCGCACCGCCTCGGCCTCGCGGCCGATCGCGCGCTGCATCTGCTCGGGAATGTCGAGATCCTTCATCTCGATCGAATCGACCACGACGCCCCAATGATCGCAGGCGCGCGCCAGCATGTCCTGCAACCTCTGGTTGATCAGGATGCGATCCTTGAGCAATTGATCGAGATCGCTCTGGCCGATCGCGTCGCGCATCGCGGTCTCCGCCGCCTGGATCACCGCATTGCCCCAGTCCTGCACCGTCGTCGTGACGAGCGTCGCATCCTTGGCGCGGAACCACAGCACCGCATTGACCTTCACCGGCACGCCGTCGCGCGTCACCGTCTCCTGCGTGTCGAGCACGCGGGTCACGGTGCGCAGGTCGACCTTCACGACGCGATCAATGAAGGGGATCAGCCAGAACCAGCCGGGGCCCTTGGCCTCGCCCAGCCGCCCGAGCCGGAACAGCACCGCGCGCTCATATTCCTGGTTCATCCCGAACGATTTGAACGCGGCGATCACCGCGGGCACGAGCAGTATCGCCAGCGGCACGCCGACGATCGGCAGCGCGTGCATCAGGGCCGGCACCATCACGTCTCTCCTTCGCCGGTTTGGAAAGCCCGGCGATCCCCTCTACTGCGGCGCGCGATGACGCACCAGATTCACATCGTCGGCGGCGGCCTCGCCGGTTCGGAAGCGGCGTGGCAGCTCGCCGAGCGCGGCTTTTCGGTGCGGCTGTCGGAAATGCGCGGCATCGAGGGCACGCCGGCGCACCAGACCGACAGCCTCGCCGAGCTGGTCTGCTCGAACAGCTTTCGCTCCGACGATCCCGATCGCAACGCGGTCGGCCTGCTCCATGCCGAGATGCGCGCGCTGGGTTCGCTGATCCTCGCGATGGCGGACGAACATCGCGTCCCCGCCGGATCGGCGCTGGCGGTCGACCGCGAGGGCTATGCCGAGGCGGTGACGCGCGCGATCGAGGCGCACCCCCGGATCGATCTGGTCCGCGAGCGCGTCGATGCGCTGCCGCAAGGGCCCGCGATCATCGCCACCGGGCCGCTGACCGGCGCGCTGCTCGCCGAGGCGATCAAGGCCGAGACCGGCGAGGAAGCGCTCGCCTTCTTCGATGCGATCGCGCCGATCGTCCACCGCGACAGCATCGCGATGCCTGTCGCCTGGTTCCAGTCGCGGTGGAACAAGGGGGATGGGCACGATTACATCAACTGCCCGATGAACCGGGACGAATATCTCGCCTTCCACGCCGCGCTGCTCGCCGGCGAGAAGGGGGCGTTCAAGGAGTGGGAGCGCGACACGCCCTATTTCGAGGGCTGCATGCCCGTCGAGGTGATGGCCGAGCGCGGGATCGATACGCTCCGCTACGGCCCGATGAAGCCCGTCGGCCTCGACGATCCGCGCACCGGGCGCTGGCCCTATGCGGTCGTCCAGCTCCGGCAGGATAATGCGCTCGGCACCCTGTGGAACATCGTCGGCTTCCAGACCAAGCTCAAGCATGCCGAGCAGGTGCGCATCTTCCGGATGATCCCGGGGCTGGAGAAGGCCGAATTCGCACGGCTCGGCGGCCTCCACCGCAACACCTTCCTGCAAAGCCCCAAGCTGCTCGATCCGACGCTGCGGCTGAAATCGCGCCCCGCGCTGCGCTTCGCCGGGCAGATCACCGGCTGCGAGGGCTATGTCGAGAGCGCGGCGATCGGCCTGCTCGCCGGGCGCTTTGCGGCGGCCGAGCTCGCGGGCGAGACGCTCGCCCCGCCCCCGCCCGAAACCGCGCTCGGCGCGCTGCTCGGCCATGTCACCGGCGGCGCCAACGCCGAGACCTATCAGCCGATGAACGTCAATTTCGGGCTGTTCCCGCCGATCGAGACCGTGGGCAAGGCGAAGAAGGCCGATCGCAAGCCGCTGATGGCCGCCCGCGCGCGCGCCGCGCTGCGGGAATGGCAGGCCGCGTGAAGCGCCAGGACGCGCCCCGGACGCGAAAGACAGCGCGACCGCGACGAGCATCAGGACGAGCGCCGCCATCGCTCCGCTGACCATCGCACCGCCTCCTTCCGAAGAAATATCGAACGAGGTCTGTACTTTATTTGTTCCGTTTTGTCAAGCGGAATCTTCGTCTCGATCGAAGCGCTACTCCAGCAACGCCAGAAAAGCCGCCGCCGCGAGAAAGTCGCCCCGCCGTGCCTCCCGCGCCTGCGCGGCGAGCTTATCCTCGCCCCACCGTTTCGCCTGCCAAAGCTCGTCGACATGCGTCGCCGCAAACGCCGCCTCCGCCTCGATCGCGCCCTCCGCCACCGCTAGCGCGGCCACCAGCGAGCCGCCGATCGTCACCAGCGGGTTCATCGCCGCGAGCGCGAAGCCGTCGCGCGCGCCGAGCGCTTCGCCGAGCCGCGCCACCGTCGCCGCTGGCTGGGGCCGATGGACCACCCCGCCGACGATTTCGAAATGCACGTCGTAGCGCTCGCGCGCCCAGCCGAGCAGCGGCTCCCAGGCTTCGGCCTCGGCCGCCACCAGTTCGGCGGGCGCCTCGGCGCGGTAGCAGAGCAGGTCGGTTTCGGCATAAGTCGCGAGCGTCGCGGCGAAGCGCTCCGGGTCGGGCATCACGCGATCGATCGCCGCATTGGCGAGCCCGGTGAAGGGCATCGCGCGCG
>NZ_CAHJXD010000186.1 GCF_903644055.1 Sphingomonas bacterium
TTGTGCGGCGGGATGTTGGTCGCCATGCCGACCGCGATGCCGCCGGCGCCGTTGACCAGCAGGTTGGGGAAGCGCGCGGGCAGCACCAGCGGCTCCTGCCGCGAGCCATCATAATTGGGGCCGAAATCGACGGTATCCTTGTCGATGTCTTCCAGCAGCGCCATCGCCGGCTTGGACAGCCGCGCCTCGGTGTAGCGCATCGACGCGGGAAGATCGGGATCCATCGATCCGAAATTGCCCTGGCCATCGACCAGCATGACGCGCATCGCCCAATCCTGCGCCATGCGCGCGAGCGCCATGTAGATCGAGCTGTCGCCGTGGGGATGGTAATTGCCCATCACGTCGCCGACGATCTTGGCGGACTTGCGATAGGGGCGGCCGGGGACGAAGCCGCCCTCCTGGCTGGCGTAGAGGATGCGGCGGTGGACGGGCTTGAGGCCGTCGCGCACGTCGGGCAGCGCGCGCGCGACGATCACGCTCATCGCATAATCGAGATAGCTCGATTTCATCTCGTCGACGATGTTGATCGGAGAGATGTCGCTGCCCTCGATCGGCGGCGGCGGGACGGTGGCCAAAGTCAGTTTCCAGTCAGCAGGATTTGCGAGCGGGCGGATCGCCCGGCGGTCGCATCCCGTCTAGCCAGTCGCGGGCTGGATGAACAGCCCGCGCGTATACGCGCGCCTACGCGCACGCGAGAAGCCGGGGCGGGTCGGCGCGCTGCGCTAGCCGATCGGACGGGGGAAGTAAGTCGATGCAGGTTGGAACCGATTTCCCGTTCCCGGATTTCGCGATCGACGGAAAACGCGTTCCCGTCGTGGCCCGGTGCGGTTCGATCTCGCGCGGGCGCTTCAAAAGGAGAAGGTCGCGATGAACAAAATCCTGCTTGCCGCGCTTGGCGCCGGCATCGCCCTGAGTGCCACCGCCGCCAATGCCGCCGACGGGTGCGGCCGTGGCTATCATCGTGGGCCGTACGGCCACTGCCGTCCGAACGGTGGTCGGAACGTCGGCCGTGGTCCCGTCGTGGTCGCGCCCGGTCTGGTGATCGGCAATTTCTATCAGGGCCGGGGCTATTGGGACGGCAATGGCTATCGGCAGAACCGCTATCGCTACCAGAATGGCTGGCGCTACCGCTGATAGCGTAGCGGCGGGAGCGGCCCCGGCTGATCCCGCCGCGCGTCAGCCCCGGTGGCGCACGAAGCGCCAGAGGTCGTCCTCCGAAGCATTGGCGTCATACCGATAGCCGTCGCTGTCGAAGCCCTTCATCCCCTCCACCTCGGTGACATGATGCTCGCACATCCAGCGCGCCATCATGCCGCGCGCGCGCTTGGCATCGAAGCTGACGAAGCGCGGGCCATCGGGGCCGTCTTCGCGGAAATCGACGGTGACGATCCGCGCGCCAGCAGGCGGCGCCTGTTCGACGACGTGCCAATATTCCTTGCTGGCGAGGTTGAGGATCGTTCCCGATCCCTCCTGCTCCAGCGCCGTACCCAGCGCGGCGGAGACGCGGGCACCCCACCAGCCGTAGAGATTCTTCTTGCGCCCCGGCGCCCAGCTTGTTCCCATCTCCAGGCGATAGGGCCGGATCGCGTCCAGCGGGCGGAGCAATCCGTAAAGACCCGAGAGGATGCGCAGATGATCCTGCGCGAAGGCGAGCCCGGCATCGTCGAGCGTCTTGGCCTCGAAGCCGGTATAGACGTCGCCCGCGAACGCCCGGATCGCCGGACGCTCCGGGCCTTCCGCAAATTCCCGGAACCGCGCGGCGTTGAGCTTGGCGAGCTTGGGCGAGATGCGCATCAACGCGCCGAGCTTCTTCGCCGAAAGCCGGGCGGCGGCCTTGGCGAGCGCATCCGCCTCGGCGGCGAATTGTGGGCTGGTCGGCGGCATCGCCGGCAGCGGGCTTTCATAATCGAGGGTCTTGGCGGGGCTGAGCAGCGCGATCATGTAATCGGGCTAGCAGCGCCCGCGCGGACGCGGAAGCGGAACCGCCGCCTTGCCCGTGCCTTCGTGCTCGATTATCGAGCCGCATGGTCGCGCCGCTTGCGGTATATGGACGAGTAGGAGATGAAGCCGATGAGAAATGTTTCCACGATCGCGCTTGGCTGCGCGCTGGCGCTCGGCGGGATCGCGGCCGGCGCGCCCGCTCTTGCCAAGGATAAGGCGCCAGCGGCGGCCGCGTCGCTGAAGCCCTCGGCCAAGGTGCTGCCGCTCGCCGCCGACATTCAGAAAGCGATCGCGGCGAAGGATTTCGCCACCGCCAAGGCGAAGCTCGCCGAGGCCGAGCCCTTGATCTCGACCGACGACGACAAGCTCTTCATCGGCCAGTTCCTGATCAGCGTCGGGCAGGAAACCAACGACAACGCCTCCGTGGTGCGCGGCATCGATCTGATGATCGCCAGCGGCAAGGCGCCCGTCGAGATGCAGCCCGCGCTCTACGCCAATCAGGGAACGCTGGCCTTCAACGCCAAGGATTATGCCAAGGCCAATGCGGCGATGACGCAGGCCTATCGGATGGGATCGACCGATCAAAACGTGCTGCCGGTGTTGATCGAGACGATGCGGTCGCAGCCGTTGCAGGCGCTGACCTTTCTCAACGACGCGGTCGACAAGGCCAATGCCGGGGGCAAGCCCGTGCCCAAGGAATGGTATGGCCGGGGCTTCACGATCGGCTATCAGGTCAAGCCGACTTCGCCCGATTTCGCCGCGGTGCGCCGCGCCACCAA
This sequence comes from Sphingomonas bacterium, assembly GCF_903644055.1. GTDB lineage: Bacteria > Pseudomonadota > Alphaproteobacteria > Sphingomonadales > Sphingomonadaceae > Sphingomonas_I. The sequence continues at coordinate 2,721 of NZ_CAHJXD010000186.1, forward strand.
CGAACTCGACAAGAAATGGGTGGTCGCCGAGCCGACCGGCACCGTCTGGCATGATGTGCTGCTGCTCTACATGGACGGCAACAGCGCGGACGCCGATCTCAAGATAGACGTCAATCGCCTGCTGCTCGCGTCGGGCGGGCTGCACGGCGGCGCGGACTATCTGGAATATGCCGAGCTAGTCTATCTGAAATTCCCCGGCGAAGCGAAGGCCGTGCTGGATACCGGCGTTCGCAAGGGGCTGCTCAACCTCGCCTCCAACCGCAACGCTTCCGAGATCAACCAGATCGCCACGGCGAAGGCGCCGGCCGACAAGGCATCGCTGGCCGCCAGCGACAAATCGGCGCGCGCGGCGGCGACGGGCAAGTCGGCGCTTTCCACCGCTGACGCCTATCTCGGCTATGGCGATTATGCCAAGGCGATCGATCTCTACGGCGTCGCGATGCAGAAGGGCGGCGTCGACGCGAACGTCGTCAACACGCGCCTGGGCATCGCGCTCTATCGTTCGGGCAACGCCGCGGGCGCCAAGGCGGCGTTCGCCAAGGTCACCGGGCAGCGCAAGGATCTCGCCGATTTCTGGACGATCCTGATCGACCATCCCGCCGCCGCCTGATCGGGGGCGGGTCAGAGTCCGTCCTATCGTCACCCCGGCCTTGAGCCGGGGTCCCGCTGCTTGGCCGACGCTTAGGAAGAAGCGGGACCCCGGCTCAAGGCCGGGGGGA
>NZ_CAHJXD010000187.1 GCF_903644055.1 Sphingomonas bacterium
CTGAGCGCGCAGGCCGGCGTGCCGCGCGCGCTGGCGCTGGCGCTCGCCTGCGCGATCGCCGCGCTGCCGATGGCGGCGATCGCCTGCTGGATGGCGGTCGGCTTCCGCTTCGCGCGCGTCGACGCGACGGGGATGGCGGAAACCTACCCTTACGTCTTCATCGTCGGCGGGATCGCCACCGCGATCCAGGTGCTACTGTTCCGCGATCGCCCGGCGCCGGCCGCCGCGCCATCGCCGACGGAAACGCCGTCGGTCGCGCCGCCCCCGCCCGCGTCTCCCGTCCCGGCCCCCTTCCTCGATCGCCTGCCGCCGTCGCTGGGGCGCGAATTGCTCTGCCTGGAGATGGAGGATCATTACGTCCGCGCGCACACGATGCGCGGCAGCACGCTGATCCTGATGCGGCTGCGCGACGCGATCGCCGAGCTCGACGGCATCGAGGGCGCGGGCGTCCATCGGAGCTGGTGGGTCGCCAAGGCGGCGGTGGCGGGGGTGCTGCGCCGCGACCGGGCGACCGCGTTGCGGCTGGTCAACGGGCTCGAGGTTCCGGTCGCGCGCAACGCGCTGCCGGGGCTGCGCGGGCGGGGCTGGTTGTGATCCGTCGCCCGGCCGCTATGGAGCCTGCGCGGGAGGAGCGACGCTCATGAAGTTGATGACCGGCAACGCCAACATCGCGCTGGCGCGCGAGATCGCCGCTTATCTCGAAGTGCCGCTGACCGACGCCGCCGTCCGCCGCTTCGCCGACGAGGAAGTTTTCGTCGAAATCCATGAGAATGTGCGCGGCGAGGATGTGTTCGTCGTCCAGTCGACGGGCTTTCCCGCCAACGACAATCTGATGGAGCTGCTGATCTGCATCGATGCGCTCCGGCGCGCGTCGGCGAAGCGGATCACCGCCGTCGTCCCCTATTTCGGCTATGCGCGGCAGGATCGGAAGCCCGGCCCGCGCACGCCGATCTCGGCCAAGCTCGTCGCCAACCTCATCACCGTCGCGGGCGCCGATCGCGTGCTCTCGGTCGATCTCCATGCCGGGCAGATCCAGGGCTTCTTCGATATCCCGACCGACAATCTCTACGCCGCGCCGGTGATCTCCGAGGATATCAAGGCGCGCTTCGGCGACCGCAACATCATGGTCGTCTCGCCCGACGTCGGCGGCGTCGTCCGCGCGCGCGCCTTGTCCAAGCGGCTCGCCAACGCGCCGCTGGCGATCGTCGACAAGCGCCGCGAGCGCGCGGGCGAGAGCGAGGTGATGAACATCATCGGCGACGTACGCAACCGTTTCTGCATCCTGATCGACGATATCGTCGATTCGGCGGGCACGCTCTGCAACGCCGCCGCCGCGCTGCGCGAATCGGGCGCGGAGGAGGTGGTCGCCTATGTCACGCACGGCGTGCTTTCGGGCGGCGCGGTGGCGCGCGTCGATGGCTCGGTGCTGAGCGAGCTGGTGATCACCGATTCGCTTGCGCCCAGCGAGGCGGTGAGCGCGTCACCCAAGATCCGCCTGCTGCCGATAGCACCGCTGCTCGCCGAGGCGATCCGTCGCATCTCGGACGAGACCTCGGTCTCCAGCCTGTTCGATTGAGATGACGGACGCCGATCTCGCGCTCGCCGGCCGCCTCGCCGATGCCGCCGGCACGGTGATCCGCCCCTTCTTCCGCCGCGCCTTCGCGATCGAGACCAAACCGGATGCCTCGCCCGTGACCGAGGTCGACCGCGCGGTGGAAAGCGCGATCCGCGCGATCCTGTCCGCGCAACGGCCGGGCGACGGCGTGATCGGCGAGGAATATGGCGCCGACCGCCCCGATGCCGAGCGCGTCTGGGTGATCGATCCGATCGATGGCACGCGCGCCTTCCTCGCCGGGCGGCCCTTGTTCGGGACATTGATCGCGCTGCTGGAGCAGGGGCGGCCAATGCTCGGGCTGATCGATCAGCCGATCGCGCGCGATCGCTGGCTGGGTGCTGCGGGGCGGGCGACGATGCTCAACGGCGCCCCGGCCGCGACGCGCGCCTGCGCCGATCTCTCTCGCGCGCACCTCGCCACCACCGGCCCGTCCTATTTCGACGGCCCCGGCCTCGCCGCCTTCGATCGCCTGCGCGGAAAGTGCCGCGATACGCTGTGGGGCGGCGATTGCCACAATTACGGGCTGCTCGCCTCGGGCCACCTCGATCTCGTCGTCGAGTCCGGCCTCAAGCTCTACGATTTCGCGGCGCTGGTGCCCGTGGTCGAAGGCGCGGGCGGGCGGATGACCGATTGGCAGGGGCGCGCCCTCGATGCGCGGAGCGACGGCAAGGTGATCGCGGCGGGCGATCCGGCGCTGATCGAGCAAGCGATAGCGGCGCTCTAAGATCCCTGCTCCAACTAGGTCATCCCAGCGAAAGCTGGGATCTCGCGCGGCAGGGGGGCCGCTCCTGATCTGGAGACCCAGCTTTCGCTGGGGTGACGATTTGGGCCTTGGGCGTCAGCCCCGCAACCGGGCGCCCAGCTTCTCCGCCGCTGCGATCACCTTCGCCGCGATCGCCTGCAATTCCGCGTCGGTGAAGCTCCGGTCGCCGGGCTGGAGCGTAACGCTCAGCGCCAGCGACGTCTCGCCTTCGGCAAGGCCGCCGCCTGTGAAGACGTCGAACAGCGCCGTATCGACGATCGCCGTCTTGTCCGCGCCGCGCACCGCGCGCAGCAGCGCATCGGCGGCGAGCGACGCCGGCGTCACGAAGGCGAAGTCGCGCGTCACCGATTGCAGCGCGGGCGGGGTGTAGGCTGCGCGCATCCGCCCGTTCTCGCGCCGCGCGGGCAGCGCGTCGAGATAGAGTTCGGCGGCCGCGACCGGACCTTCGAGGTCGAAGCGCTTGAGCAGCGCCGGGTGCAGCTCGCCGAATTCCGCGAGCACGGTCTTGGGGCCGAGCCGCAGCGATCCCGAGCGGCCGGGATGCCACCACGCGCCCTCGGCCGCCATCACCTGGAGCCGATCGGCGGGCGCGCCGGCGGCGGCGAGCAGCGCCGTCGCCTCGGCCTTGGCGTCGAACGCGTCGAAGCCCCCCGCCTT
>NZ_CAHJXD010000188.1 GCF_903644055.1 Sphingomonas bacterium
CGTCGCCGGTGCTGCCCGCCGATGCGACGCTGCGCGCGATGTTCACCCCGCGGCGCGCGCCCTCCGTCGGCGCCCAGCGCCCCGATGACGCCGGCGAGATCGCGCGCGCCACCGAGACCGTCCGCCGATCGAAGCAGGCGGTGACGCGGATGTTCCAGGACGCACGCCTCGGCCGCGCGATCCGCCCCGCCGACGTAGCGCCGCTGGTCGAGGAGATCGCCGCTGCGGTGGAGCGCGACGCCGCGGCGATGCTCAAGGTCACGCGGCTCAAGACCAAGAATGAATATACCTATCTCCATTCGGTCGCGGTGTGCGCGCTGATGATCAACCTGTCGCGCGAGCTCGGGCTCGATGACGCGCGCACGCACGAAATCGGCATGGCGGGGCTGCTCCACGACATCGGCAAGATGGCGGTGCCCGATGCGATCCTCGACAAGCCGGGGTCGCTGACCAACGACGAATTCGACGTCATCCGCAACCATCCCGCCGCCGGCCACGCCCTGCTGGCGGGCACCGAGGATGCGCCCGCGATCGCGCTCGACGTCTGCCTCCACCATCACGAGCGCTTCGACGGCAAGGGCTATCCGTTCGGGCTTTCGGGCGATCGGCTTTCGCTGCACGCGCGGATGGGTGCGGTGTGCGACGTCTATGACGCGATCACCTCCAACCGGCCTTACAAGGCGGGCTGGCAGCCCACCGACGCGCTTTCGAAGATGCTCGATTGGGAGGGCCATTTCGATCCGGCGATCCTCCAGGCCTTCATCCACAGCATCGGCATCTATCCCGTCGGCGCGCTGGTGCGGCTGCGCACCAACCGGCTCGGCATCGTCGTCGGCGGCAATCCCGCCGATCCGCTGCTGCCACGCGTCCGCGCCTTCTTCTCGACCACCGAGCGCGAGATCGTGCGACCCGAGGAATTCACCTGCTCGATCTCGCTGCGCGGCGACAATATCGTCGGCGTCGAATCGGGCGAGGCCTGGTTCGGCGCGCGCTGGAGCGCGGTCCGCGCCCTGCTGCTCGATGGCCGGACGCCCGATCCGCGCGCGATCCGCGCCGCCTTCCTTCCCGACGATGCCCAGGCATCCTTTCCGACCGCACGGAGCGCTTGACCATGGCGACTGTCCCTACGCCGCATCCGGATGACGATGACGGCGCGCCGCGCCGATCCAGCCTGATGGCGCCCCTGCTGGCGCGCTTCGGCCGCGCGAGCCCATCCCCCGATCCCGCGCCGACCGCCGAACGCCTGGCCCCAATCAATCCGGCGCGCCGGCTCTACGATCGCATCGGCGATTTCCTGTTCCGCCACTCGCTCGATCTCACCCCGCTCAACTTCGGCTGCGCGCACGATCTCGTCGCCGACGTCAATCAGGAGCTCGGCAACGCGGTATCCAAGGCGTTGCTCGCCGGCGAGCCGATCACCAACGCCTGGATCGAGCGCTATTATGGCGAGCGCCCCGATGACGGCCTCGGCCAGGGCAAGCTCGAGGATATCGCCAACACCGTCGAGGCCGAGCTCGGCCGCTGCATCGCGCTGATCGGCCAGTCGGGCACCGCGACGCAGGCGTTCGGCGAGGCGCTGACCAGCGAGATCGCCACCCTCGAGGTGACGCCCGCGCAGACGCTTTCGCGCGTCGTCGATCTCGCGCGCGAGATGGTCGAGCAGACGCGCTCGGTCGATCAGGAGCTGCGCGAGCGGCGCGAGCAGGCGCAGGCGCTGCGCTCGACGCTGCGCACCGCCAACCGAGCCGCCAATCTCGATCATCTCACCAACCTGCCGAACCGCCGCGCGTTCGAGCGTCACGTTCGCGAGATCGCCGCCGCCGCCAGCGTGCGGCCGCTGGTCCTCGCGCTGTGCGACATCGATCATTTCAAGAAGATCAACGATGCGCACGGCCATGCGGTGGGCGATCGCGTGCTTAAGCTGATCGCCGCGCGCTTCCAGGAAATCTGCGGCAGCGCCTGCTTCGCCGCGCGCTTCGGGGGCGAGGAATTCGTCCTGCTGTTCCAGGACAGGACCGTCGCCGAGGTCGCCGCCGCGATCGACGATATCCGCGCGCGCCTCGCCGAACGGCAGCTCGTCGACAAGGATAGCGGCCGCGCGATCGGCAAGATCAGCTTCTCGGCGGGCGTCGCCGAAATGCCCGATCCGAACGCGCTGCACACCACGATCGAGCGCGCCGATACCGCGCTCTATGCGGCGAAGAACGGCGGCCGCAACCGCACCTGCGCCGCCTGACGCCGCGAAGGCTCGCCGAAAGACAAGGAAATATCGCACGACGCCCCGCGACAGGCGCGCGGCCACGCGCTACGGGGCGGGGATGACCAGATCCGCTACCGAAGTCATGCAGCAGATCCTCTTCGCCGCGGTGATGGACGCGGTGGAGGCGCTCAAGAAGGCGTCGAAGGGCGTGCCCAACAATCTGCTCCGCGATCTCGGCGCGCTGCACGTCAACGTCGCGCTGGCCGATACCTCGCCCGAGCTCCAGGAGGCGATCCACGCCAGCGTGCGCACCGCCTTCACGCGCCTCCAGAAGGAGGGCTATGCGGTCGCCGCCGCCGTCACCCAGCCCCCGCGCGCGCCA
>NZ_CAHJXD010000189.1 GCF_903644055.1 Sphingomonas bacterium
CGGCCTTGAGCCGGGGTCCCGCTTCTTCTTCAGCGTTGGCAGGCAGCGGGACCCCGGCTCAAGGCCGGGGTGACGTTCAGATTGAACAGGACAGCCTCCAATATCGAAGTACAATCCCTACTCAGGATGGGCAGAGGGGGGATCGATCAAAGTCATCCCGCTTCAGGAAAGGCGTTCGACGATCGTCACGTTGGCGATGCCGCCGCCTTCGCACATCGTTTGCAGGCCCCACCTCTTGCCGCGCGCTTCCAGCGCGTGCAGCAACGTCGCCATCAGCTTGGTGCCGGTGGCGCCCAGCGGATGGCCGAGCGCGATCGCGCCGCCGTTGACGTTGAGCCTTGCCGGATCGGCGCCCAGCGCCTTGAGCCACGCCATCGGGATCGCGGCGAACGCCTCGTTCACTTCGAACAGATCGATATCCTCGAGCTTGATGCCCGCGCGCGCCAGCGCCTTGCGGGTGGCGGGGATCGGTTCTTCGAGCATGATGACGGGATCGCCCGCGGTGACCGTGAGGTTGGCGATCCGCGCGATCGGCGTGAGGTTGAAGCGCTTGAGCGCCGCTTCGCTGACGACGAGCGTGCCCGATGCGCCATCGGTCGTCTGGCTGGCGTTGGCGGCGGTGATCGTGCCGCCCTCGGCCAGCGTCTTCACCCCGGCCATGCTTTCCGGCGTGGCGTCGGCGCGGACGCCGTCATCGGTGTCGAAGATGCCGTCGGGGGTTTCGATCGGTACGATCTCGGCCCTGAACGCGCCGCTCGCGATCGCGGCGGCGGCCTTGCGGTGGCTGCCGATCGCATATCCGTCCATGTCCTCGCGGGTGAAGCCATATTTGTCGGCGACCATCTGCGCGCCGGTGAACTGGCTGAATTCGGCGACGCCGTAACGGTCCTGGATGCTCTTCGGCCACGGCCCGACGCCCAACCCCGCCTGCGCATGCAGCGTATAATTCGATCCCATCGGCACGCGCGTCATGCTTTCGGCGCCGGCGGCGATGACGATATCCTGCGTGCCCGACATGATCGCCTGCGCCGCGAAATGCAGCGCCTGCTGCGAAGAGCCGCACTGGCGATCGATCGTCACGGCCGGCACGCTATCCGGCAGCTTCGAGGCGAGCACGAGATTGCGCCCGAACGCGAACGCCTGCTCGCCCGCCTGGCTGACGCAGCCGACGATCACATCCTCGACCGCCGCCGGATCGATCCCCGTCCGCTCGATCAGCGCATCGAGCACCGCCGCGCCGAGATCGGCGGAATGCATCCCGACGAGCCCGCCCTTGCGCGCGCGGCCGCCGGCGGTGCGCAGCGATTCGACGATGAAGGCGTCGGCCATGGTCATTTGTCTCCGGTGAAATTCGGCGGGCGCTTTTCGAGGAAGGCGGCGATGCCCTCCTTGCCTTCGGCGGTGCGCGCCTGCGCGGATATGGCGCGGCTCTCGGCATCGAGCTGCGCTTCGAGCGGGGCGCTCGCGCCTTCCAGCAGCAGGCGGCGCGTCGCGCCCAGCGCCGATGTCGCCGCCCGCGCCATCTCCTGCGCGACCGCCATCGCCTCGGCCAGCACCGCACCCTCGGCCGAAATCCGCGTGACGAGGCCGATCCCGACGGCTTCCTCGCCCTTGACGCGGCGGTTGAGCAGACAGAGTTCCTGCGCGCGGCGCAGCCCGACCAGGCGCGGCAGCAGCCACGTCGCGCCGCCGTCCGGAGACATGCCGATCGCGGTATACGCCAGGGTAAAGCTCGCGCGCGGATCGGCGATGACGATGTCGCCCAGCAGCGCGAGGCCGATGCCGGCGCCCGCCACCGCGCCGTTGATCGCGCAGATCACGGGCTTGTCCATCCGCACCAGCCGCGCGACGGCGGCGTGGACATAGACGGTGATTTCCTTGAGGAACGCCGGCAGGCTTTCGCCCGCGGCGGAGAATGCGGCGACATCGCCGCCCGCGCAGAACAGGCGGCCCGCGCCGGTCAGCAGAACGCAGCGGACGCCGTCATCCTCGTCGCAGGCGATCACCGCCTCCATCAGCGCGCGCGCCATCGGGATATCGAGCGCGTTGCCGACATCGGGCCGGTTGAGCGTGATCCGCACGACCGGGCCGTCACGCTCGACCAGGATAGCGTCGGCCATGCGCTCAGCGCGGCGCCATGCGGATCGCGCCATCGAGGCGGATCACCTCGCCGTTGAGCATCGGATTGGCGAGGATCGAGCCCACCAGCATCGCATATTCCTCGGGCTTGCCGAGGCGGCTGGGGTGCGGAACCTGCGTGGCGAGCGAATCCTGCGCGGCCTGCGGCAGGCCCTTCATCATCGGCGTCAGGAAGATGCCGGGCGCGAGCGTCATCACGCGGATGCGATGCTGCGCCAGATCGCGCGCCGCCGACAAGGTGAGGCCGACGACGCCGCCCTTCGACGAGGCATAGGCAGCCTGGCCGATCTGGCCGTCATAGGCGGCGACCGAGGCGGTGTTGACGATGACGCCCGCTTCCTCGCCCTCGATCCCGGCGGCGATCAGACGCGCGGCGAATTTCGAGATCATGTTGAACGTGCCGATCAGATTTACCTCGATCGTCTTGCGATAGAGATCGAGCGAATGCGCGACGCCTTCCCGGTTGACGATGCGCACCGCGGGCGCGATCCCCGCGCAATTGACGAGCACCCGCGCCGGACCATGCAGCGCCGCGGCGGCGTCCAGCGCTTCCGCGACGCTGGCATCGCTGGAGACGTCGACCTTGAAGAAGGCGCCGCCGATCTCTTGCGCCGCGGGCGCGCCGATCTCCTCGTTGAGATCGAAGATCGCGACCTTGGCGCCCGCAGCGGCGAGCATCTTCGCGGTGGCATTGCCCAGCCCCGATGCGCCGCCGGTGACCACCGCACCGACACCCTTCACGTCCATCACTTCCTCCGCGCCACGGCCTGGCCGCACTGTTGGTCAACGATCTGTCGCCGGGCAGCTATCACAGCGCCCATGGGTGTCAACGCGGGCGCTCGTTGGCGGGAGGCCGCTCCTCGACGGGAGCCCGCTATCTCATGCGGCGGTAGCGGCGCGGGCAAACGCGCCGCCCGGATCGAACTGACCGAGCACCGCATCGAGGCCCTTGGGGGGCGGCTTCTTGGCGGGATCGTAGAAGGGGGAGAGGATGCCCTTCATCCCCTTCTTCATGCGCTCGCCCATGAACATGCCGAACGTGCGCTCGCGCAGGATCGATGCCTCGCGCTCCTCCGGCGTCATCTCGGCACGATCGACGGCCAGCAGATGCTCGCGTGCCCGGCCGGTATGACTGGCGATATGCCTGGCCGCGAAGCGCGCGCCCCAGATGCGGTAGAAATAGCCGTAGAAGATGCGCCGCCAGAGCCCGCCGCGCGCCGCCACCGCCATGTAGAGCTTGAACGCGACCTCCCGATGCTCGAATTCCTCGGCATAATGCCAGTCGAACAGCGCGATCGCTTCCGGCTTGGCGCCTTCGCGATACGGGCCGAAATCCTCGAACCACATCCTGTACCAGACCGCGCCCATCGATTCGAAGCCTTCGGAATAGGCCAGGCAGAATTCGAGCGAGCGATTGGCGAGGAAATCGTCGAGATCCCGCTTCATCGCCTTCTCGATCCCGAGCATTTCGGGATAGCGATCGGTCTCGAAGCATTTGTTGAAGCGCGCGTGGGCGCGATAATGCTGTGCCTCCTGCGCATTGAACCAATCGACCTCGCGGATGAGCTGCGCATCCTTCGTCGGGTCGAGGCGCTTCTTGGCTTCGTTGAACACGGTGATCATGAACGGTTCGAGCGTACAGGGCGTGATCGACGAGGCGTTGTTGAAATGCGCAAATTCGAGATGGGGCGCCCAGTGCGGAAACACGCTCTCGAAATCGATCTTGGGATAACGGACCTTCATGTGACTCTGCCTTCCCGAACAGCGGCATATTGTCATCGGACAATAAGAGAATCCACGAGACTATGAACTTGGCCGCATGCACGCATTTGCGCACATCCATCTTGCGCTCAAGATGGCATGTTCGGGTTCATCGTGCCGGAGCGACGCTTGACGGGGTGCACCGGGCGGCAAATGATCGCGACGCCGGTTGCACTAAAGGAGTCCATGATGCCCGTCCATGATCTTGTCATTCGCGGCGGCACGATCGTCGACGGCGGCGGCGGCGAGCCCCGGATCGGCGATGTCGCGATCGACGGGCGCACGATCGTCGCGATCGGCACGATCGAGGGTAGGGGCCGCGAGGAGATCGACGCGACGGGGCTGATCGTCACGCCGGGCTTCGTCGACGTCCATACCCATTATGATTGCCAGATCACCTGGGACGAGCGGCTTATGCCGACGTCGCACCATGGCGTGACGACGGTGGTGATGGGCAATTGCGCGATCGGCATAGCGCCTTGCAGGCCGGAGGATCACGACCTGCTGGTGACGGTGATCGAAGGCGTCGAGGACATTCCCGAGGCGGTTCTCACCGCCGGCGTACCGTGGAAGTGGGAGACGTTTCCCGAATATATGGACTTCATCGAGGGGCGGCATGCCGACATCGATTTCGCGGCGATGATCGCGCATGCGCCCATCCGCGTCTATGTGATGGGCGAACGCGCGGCGCGGCGGGAGCTTTCGACGCAGGCCGAGCAGGCCAGGATGACGCAGCTCGTCGCCGAGGCGATCCGCTGCGGCGCGGTCGGCGTATCCTCCTCGCGCACCTCCGCGCACCGTACCACCGGGGGCGATCTCGCGCCGGCGGAGACATCGACCGAGGCGGAGCTGATGGCGCTCGCGCGCGGGCTAAAGGACGGCGGCGGCGGGGTGTTCGAGATCAACATCGAATTCGCCGATGCCGACGAGGGCGAGGAGAGCGCCGACTATAATCTCCTGCGCCGCGCGGTGAAGGCATCGGGCGGAAGGCCCGCCTATTTCCTGCTGATGGAATTCGCCCGTCAGCCGACGCTCTGGCGGACTTTGCTCGAACTCAACGCGCAGGCGAACGCCGAGGGATTGCCGATCAAGGGCGAGGTGATGCCGCGCGCCAACGGTGTGCTCTGGGGCCTGACCGCCTCGCATCATCCCTTCTCGCTCAACCCGAGCTATCGCGCGATCGCGGACCTGCCGCTGGCGGCGAAGGTCGCGAAGATGCGCGATCCGGCGTTCAAGGCGAAGCTGCTCGCCGAGGCGCCCGCGCACCGCAATCCCGTCCTGGTGGTGATGGCGAAGATGTTCGAGCAAGCCTATGCGCTGGGCGATCCCGCCGATTACGAGCAGCCGCGCGAACGATCGATCGGCGGGCGGGCGGAGGCGCTGGGCGTGGATCCGGCGGGCCTGGCCTATGACATGCTGCTGGAAGACGAGGGCAAGGCGATGCTCTATCTTCCCTCCACCAATTATCTCCACGCCAATTACGATTGCGTCCACGAAATGATGACACATCCGGATTCGCTCGTCTCGCTGGGCGACGGCGGCGCGCATTACGGCATGATCTGCGACGCGAGCTATTCCACCTATCTGCTCACGCACTGGGTCCGCGATCGCACGCGCGGGCCGCGCGTGACATTGCCGTGGGCGATCGAGGCGCTGACGAGCAAGCCCGCCAAGGCGTTCGGTTTCGCGGATCGCGGGCTGCTGGCCCCCGGCATGAAGGCCGACCTCAATCTGATCGACATGGAGCGTCTGACGCTGCCGGGGCCGGAGGTCGTCAGCGATCTGCCGGGCGGCGGATCACGCACGATCCAGCGGGCCAAGGGCTATGTCGCGACGATCGTATCGGGCGAGATCACCTATCGCGAAGGCGCGCCGACGGGCGCCCTGCCCGGGCGGCTCGTGCGGATCAACCAGCAGGATCGGGTCATGGAGAAAGTCGCCGAACTGGAACGCGCCTGATCCTGGGCAATGCCGATCGCCCGCGCATCGTGGCGGCGATGCCCGGAGACTAGGCTTGCTCTCCCGCCCGCCCGGCGCGACGAGCCGTTTCCGCAAGGACCGGCAAGGAGCATCAAGGATGAAGATCGATTCGAACGTATCGGCGATCGTGACCGGGGGCGCATCGGGGCTGGGCCTGGCCAGCGTCAAGGCGCTTCGGGCGGCGGGCGCCAAGGTCACCATCTTCGATCTCAATCCCGAAACCGGCCAGAAGGCCGCCGCCGAGACCGGCTCGGCCTTCGCCGCGGTCGACGTGCTCGACGAAGCCAGCCTGGACGCCGCATTCGCCACGGCGCGCGACGCGAACGGGATCGCGCGCGTGCTGGTGGCCTGCGCCGGCGGCGGCAACGCCGCGACCACGATCAAGAAGGACAGGGAAACCGGCGCGATCAAGCGTTTCCCGACCGACACCTTCGCGCGCGTCCTGGCGCTCAACGCGGTCGGCACCTTCGCCGCGATCACGCGCTTCGCCGCCGAGGCCGCGACGCTCGATCCGATCGATGGCGAGCGCGGCGCGATCGTCTGCACCGCATCGGTCGCCGCCGAGGACGGCCAGCAGGGGCAGGCGGCCTATTCGGCCGGCAAGGCGGCGATCATCGGCATGACGCTGCCGATCGCGCGCGATCTTTCCCGCTTCGCGATCCGGATCAACACGATCCTGCCCGGCATCTTCGATACGCCGCTGATGGGAACCGCGCCTCAGGAAGCCCGCGATGCGCTGGCCGCGACGGTGACCTTCCCCAAGCGGCTGGGCGACGCGTCCGAATATGCGAGCCTCGCGCTCGAGCTGATCCGCAACGGCTATTTCAACGCGGAGACGATCCGGCTGGATGGCGGCATCCGCTTCGCGGCGCGCTGACGCGCTTTCCGGCGGCGCGGCGCTTCAGGCGATGGCGCCCGCCGCCTTCAGCGCCTCGATCCGATCCCATTCGATCCCGATTTCCATCAAAAAGGTCTCGGTATGCTCGGACGCCTGCGGCGCCCGGGTGGTTTCGACGGGAGCATGATCGAACTGGACCGGGTTGCGGACCAGCTTCATCGGCGCCCCGCCATCGATCGCCTCGACCTCGAACAGCATGTCGTTGGCCAGCGCCTGTTCGTCCGAGACGAGCTCAAGCAGGCTCTGCGCAGGTGCCCATTGGCCCTTGAAGGTCTTGAGATGATCGCGCCAGTAAGCGAACGGCTTCTTACCGATCGCCTCGACGATCAGCGCGCTCGCGGGCGCCCAATTCTCCATCAGGGCCCGCGCATCGGCGAACCGTGGATCGTCGGCGGCCTCGGGGATGCCGAGATGCTCGAACAGATTGCGGATATAGGGCCCCGGCGTGAGCGTGCACAGATTGATCGTGCCGCCGTCCGAGCTGAGGAAATTGCCGAGGAACGGGTTGCCGGGCATGCCGCCCGATTCGGGCATCCGCCCGCGCGGGGCCTGCCCGGTCTCGATCGCCGCGTCGATCGCGGCGCCCGCCGCCCACCAGCTCGTGCTGAGCAGCGAAACGTCGAGCTCGACCGCCTCGCCCGTCTGCGCGCGATGGAACAGCGCCGCCGAAATGCCACCCGCGATCGTCATGCCGCCGATCGAATCGCCGAACGCGGGGATCGACTGGCCGAGCACACCGCCGAGCTCGGGCGGAGTCATCGCCTGCGCGATGCCGCTGCGCGTCCAGAAGGCGGTGCCGTCGAAACCCCCGGCGTGCCGTTCCGCGCCCTTGTCCCCGAACGCGGAGCCGCGCGCATAGATGATGTTCGGATTGACCGCGCGGATATGTTCGATGTCGAACTTATGCTTCTGCCGGACGGCAGGCAGATAGTTGGTGAGGAACACGTCCGCGGTCTTGGCGATCTCGTAGAGAACCTCGCGGCCCTCCTCGGTGGAAACGTCGATGCCGACGCTGCGCTTGCCGCGGTTGGGATGCTCCATCAGCGTATGACGCAGCGGATTGACCTTCATGCCGCCAACATTGATGAAGCCGCGCTGCGTGTCGCCGCGTATCGGATGCTCGATCTTGATGACGTCGGCGCCCCAATCCGCCAGCACGGCGCCCGCCGCCGGCACGAACGTGAACTGCGCGACCTCCAGGACACGGACACCCTTCATCACCTGAGTCATCGTATCGCGATCCTTCGAACATCACCGCATCGGCAACCTGCATGCGGAGGCGATACGCTAGTGGGCGTTTCCCGCGCCGCCTAGGCCGCCCCCGCTCACACATCGTGGCTGCGATAGCGCGCCGAGCTTAGAGTTTGTTCGAAAACTCGCGTAAGAACGAATTTCCGGCAATACACTCCGTAGCCTGCCAAAAATGAGCGGCCTTCATTTTTTCCGTTGGCGACGGGCTCGAGCAGGACCTATGACGGAAAAAACAGGATGGGCGAGGATGAAGGATCGGTACGACTATATCATCGTAGGGGCCGGCTCATCCGGATGCGCGCTGGCCAATCGCCTTTCGGCCGATCCCGCCAACAGCGTCCTGCTCGTGGAGAGCGGGCCGGTCGACGACAGCATGTTCGTCCACATGCCGCGCGGTCTCGGCATCATCGGCAATCCCGGCAGCAAATATATCTGGGAATATCAGGTCCAGCCCGCCGGCAACAAGCCCGCCGAGCGCTGGTTCCGGGGGAAGACGCTCGGCGGATCGAGCTCGGTCAACGGCATGATCTACATGCGCGGCGCGCCGCTCGATTATGACGGCTGGGCGGCGCTGGGGTGCGAGGGCTGGAGCTGGGCGGAGGTCGGCGCCAAGTTCGTCGAGCTCGAGGATCATGATCAGGGCGCGGGCAAATGGCGGGGCACGGGCGGGCCGCTGCACATCACCACGCATCCCAAGGGCAATCCGCTGTACGAGGCGATCGTCCAGGCCGGCGAGGAGATGGGCATTCCCCGCGTGCTCGACGTCAACGACGTCGACGCGGTCCGCGAAGGCGGCATCGCCTATCAGACGACGACGCGCTATCGCGGCAAGCGGTTCAGCGCGGCGCGCGCGTTCCTCAACCCGATCCGCGGCCGCAAGAATCTCGACATCGCGACCGAGACCGACGTGCTCAGGATCATATTCGAGGGCAAGCGCGCCACCGGCGTCGCGCTTCGCGACAAGCAGGGCACGCGCAGCATCAGCGCCGATCGCGAGATCGTGCTTTCGGCCGGTGCGTTCCAGACGCCGAAGCTGCTCCAGCTATCGGGCATCGGCCCCGCCGCGCTGCTTGAGCCGCTCGGCATCGATGTCGTGGTCGATGCGCCGGAGGTCGGCCGCAACCTCCGCGAACATCGCCACGTCGATCTTCGGCTCAAGGTGAAGAGCCACAGCCAGAACCCGCAGCTCGGCGGGGTCCAGGTGATCTGGTCGATGCTGCGCTACCTTTTCGGCCGCAAGGGCCCGATGACGCATGCGGCACATGAGGTGGGCGCCTTCGCCAAATCCGATGATTCGCTGAAGCACGCCGATCTCCAGTTCGGGCTGATGTCGGTCTCGGCGGGCGCCAACGGCAAGGATGGCGCGATCGCGCTCGATCCCTTCCCCGGCATCACGTTCATCACCTATTTCACCAGACCGGAAAGCCAGGGCGAGGTTCGCATCCAATCGGCCGATCCGGATGCCGCGCTGGCGGTCAGCGTCAATCATCTGGGCGCCGAAATCGATCGCGAGAAGTTCGTCGCGGCGTTCCGGTGGAACCGGCGGCTCGCGGCGCAGCCCGCGCTCAGGAAATGGGTCGTCGAGGAGGTCTATCCGGGCCCCGCGATGCAAACCGACGACGAGATACTGGCGCAGGCGATGGAGCTCGGCGGGACCTGTTTCCATTCGGCGGGCACCGCCCGGATGGGGATCGACGATCGGGCGGTGCTCGATCCCAGGCTGCGCGTGCGTGGCGTCGAAGGGCTGCGCGTGGCCGACACCTCGATCATGCCGACGCTCGTATCGGGCAATACCAACGGCCCGGCGATGATGATCGGCCTGCGCGCCGCCGATTTCATCCTCGCCGATCGGGTATGATCGGTTCGCGGCACATTGCGGCGAAGCGGCCCCGAACCATGCGACTTTCGGGTCCGGCCATGCCAGACCAGCACATCAGAGTATCAGTGGAGCCTTGAGCGATGAATTTCGAGCCGTCCGACGACCAGAAGATGATTGCGGATACGTTCGCGCGCTATCTGGACGAACATTCCAGCATTGCCCGCGTGCGCAAGGCGCTGCCGTTCGGGTTCGACGCGGAACTATGGCGTGGGCTCGGCGAGATGGGGGCCTTCGCGATGCGCGTGCCCGAAGCCGATGGCGGGCTCGGCCTGTCGCTGCTCGATGCCGCGCTGCTGATGGAGGAGGCCGGGCGCACGCTCGTGTCCGGCCCGCTCGCCGAGGCGATCGTGGCGGGGCGTCTGCTCGCGCTGATCGGTGACGATGGCGTGGCCGCGCTGGCGGGGCGCGCCGCGACGGGCGATGCCGTGCTCACGCTGGCGCTGAACGATGCGGCCGAGGAGCCGCTGCAGTGGATCGCCGGCGGTGCCGTCGCCGATGCGGTGATCGCGCGCGACGGCGACAGCATCGTGATGGTGGTGCCCAGCGCCGCCGAGAAGGCGGCGGCCGCCGAGCGCGCCTCGCCCGAGGGGACGCGCAATCATGCCGGCGAGCCGATCGCCCCCAATCTCGCGTCGATGCCGATCACCCAGGTGCGCCTAGACGCCGCCGACCGGACCGTGCTGGCGACGGGGCCGGAGGCGGTGGCGCGGTTCGCCGCCGCGATCGAGGAGTGGAAACTGCTCACCGCCGCGACGCTCGCGGGGATCGGGCGGGAGGCGGTTCGCCTCGCCGCCGTCTATGCCTCCGAACGCAAGGCGTTCGGCCAGCCGATCGGCACCTATCAGGCGATCTCGCATCCGCTCGCCGATCTGGCGGTCGAGGCCGACGGCGGCAAATATCTGGTCTGGAAGACGATCCGGGATATCGCCGACGGCGTCGAGCAGGCGGGCGCGCAGGTCTCGATGGCACTGTGGTGGAACGCCAAGACCGCCGGCGCCGCCGGATCGCAGGCGCTCCACACGTTCGGCGGCTACGGCCTGACCAACGAATATGACATCTATCTCTACAATCTGCGCGCGCGCGCGCTGCCCATGCTGCTCGGCGATCCCGAGGAGATGCTCGCCGAGGCGGGGCGCCGGCTCTACCAGGGCGAGCAGGTCTCGCTGCCCGACGTCGGCGAGGTTTCGATCGATTTCGATCTCGGGGACGAGGCGCATGCGCTCGCGGCGGAGGTCGATGCCTTCTTCACCAGGACGCTGACGCCCGAATTGAAGGCCAAGGCGCATTATTCCTACGCGGGCCACGACGATTATGTCCACAAGCGGCTGGCCGAGGAAAATCTGCTCTTCCCCGGCTGGTCGAAGGAATATGGCGGCCGCGAAGCGAGCCCCTATGCGCTGAGCGCCGTCGCCAGCGTCTGGGAGGATCATGGCTGGTCCAGCCACGCCGCCGGGACGAGCAGCATGGTCGGCTGGATCATGCAGCGCTTCGGCACCGACGACCTCAAGGAGGAGGCGCTGGCAAGGGTGGTGGCCGGAGACGCGGTGTGCAGCCTCGGCTTTTCGGAGCCCGGATCGGGTTCGGACGTGTTCGCCGCCGCAACCCGGGCGACTCCGGACGGCAACGGCTGGCGGATCAACGGATCGAAGATGTTCACCTCGGGCGCGAACTTCGCCGAATATGTCCTGCTTCTCGCGCGCACGAACTTCGATGTCCCCAAGCACAAGGGGCTGACGATGTTCATCGTCCCGCTGAAGAGCGAAGGCGTCGAAATCCAGCCCGTCTATACGTTCCAGGACGAGCGGACCAACATCACCTATTACGACAATGTCTATATTCCCGACAGTTATCGGCTCGGTCCGGTGGACGGCGGCGTGCGCGTGATGGCGGCGAGCCTCGAGCTCGAGCATGGCGCGAGCTTCGTCAAGGTGCAGCGGCATATGCTGCACGAGGCCGAGACATTCTGCCGCGAGACGATACGCAAGGGCACGAGGCTGATCGAGCGTGAGGATACCGTCCGCCGGCTCGCGCGGGCGGCGGTGCATATCGAGCTATCGACGGTGATCTATTATCGCGCGCTTTGGGCGAGCGTGGAGAAGCGCGAGGTGCCGGCCGCCGGCCCGGCCTCCAAGATGTTCTCCTCGGAGAAGTTCCTAAAAGACGCGGCCGATCTGCTCAATCTTTCCGGCCAGGCGGGATTGGCGAAGGACGGCTCGGCGGGATTCCTCAACCTCAGCTACCGCCATGCGCACGGTACGACCATCTATGGCGGCACCAGCGAGGTGCATCGCAGCATGATCGCCGAGCGCCAGCTCGGGATGCCGCGAACCCGGTCGTGACGACGCGCCCGCATTGAAGCGTGGCCGATTTTCAGGGGACGGGGGTCAACTCCAGTCCGTCGAGATCGGCCGAGATGCGGATCTGACAGGACAGCCGGCTTTCGGGCCGAAAATCGTCGGTCAGTTCCAACAGATCGCGTTCGTCGGCGCCGGGCGGGCCGACGATCGCGCGCCACGCCGGCGCGACATGCACATGGCATGTCGCGCAGGCACGAAAGCCGCCGCACTGACCCTCTATCCCCGGCACGTCGGCGCGCTTGGCGGCGGCCATGACCGTATAGACCGAGCCATCGGCAAGCACCTCCTGTATCGTGCCGTCCGGAAGGTGGAAGCGTAGCAGCGGCACATGATTTTCCGACGTCATGCCCGGCCGAAAGACGATTGGGCCTTCGACGTCAAGGACCGGATGCAGGCAGGCCACCCGCAGCGGCGTCGCTCCGATGTGGCAAGGATTCGCGCCGGTTAGGGTCTGTCTCGTTCAAGCTGAAACGTCACCCCGGCTCAAGGGCGGGGTGACGGGAGCATAACGTCGACAGGACAGACTCTAAAGGGCCAGGTTGTGCGCGTTCGCCGCGTCTTTCGCCGCGACATAGCCCCAGGTGAAGGCGGGGCCGATGCTGGAACCGGCGCCGGGATAGCTGCGCCCCATCACCGACGCGGTAGAAGTGCCCGTCGCGTACAGGCCGGGGATAGGCGATCCGTCCTCGCGCAGCACGCGCGCCTGCACGTCGGTGACGACGCCGCCATAGGTGCCGACATCGCCCGGATAGATTTCGACCGCGTAGAACGGGCCCTTCTCGATCGTGCCGAGCGTCGGCGACGGCTTGTGCGCCGGATCGCCGAGATAATTGTCATAGGCGCGGTCGCCACGGTGGAAATCCTCGTCCTTGCCGTTGCGCGCGAAGCCGTTGAAGCGATCCACCTGCGCGCGCAGCACCCTGGGATCGAGCTTGCAGGCCGCCGCCAGCTCCTCGATCGTCTCGCCCTTCTTCAGGAAGCCGCTGTCATACCAGTTCTGCGGCTTCTTGGTTCCGGGCATGCTGCCCGCGAGCATATATTTCTTCAGATATTGCGTGTCGAAGATCATCCAGCTCGGGATGCAGGGGGTGATCTTGTCATGCGCCAGCATCTGCTGCCCGAACGTCATGTAGGATTGCGCCTCGCGGATGAAGCGGACGCCGCTCTGATCGACCATCATGCTGTGCGGACTGGAGACGTCGCCCTGAACCATCGAGGGCGTATCGTTGACCTCGGGCGGAAGCGCCATGTAGCAGCCGACCATCTCCTCCATCTGCGCGATGTCGGCGCCGATCCGCATCATCTCCTCGATCATCTCGCCGGTGTCGCCGACGCACGCATAGGTCCATTTGACCGACGTCCCGGGCTGATATTTGTCGCGCATCCGCTGGTTGCGCGCGAAGCCGCCGGCGTTGACCAGCACGCCGTTCCGGCTGCCGATCCGCGTCTCCTTGCCGTCGATCGTCGCGACGACGCCGGTGACGGCGCCCTTCGCGTCGGTGACGAGCCTGTGCACCGCGGCGTCGGTGCGGAACTCGACCCCCGCCTTGACCGCCGCCTGCAGCATCCGGCCCTGAAGCGCGTTGCCCGCGGTGACGTAATGCTTGCCCTGGATCTTCTGCGTCACCGCGCGCAGCACGATGCGGGCGAGCATCCTCTTGCCCGCCCAGGTCGTCTTGAAGCGGCCGACCTTCATCGCCTCGTCGAGCTTGGCGGGGAGCGCCAGGAAATTGGGACGGAGCTTCTTCTTCCATTCGCCGAGCTCGTTCGAATCGAACAGCTCCGCGACGACGGTGCGGCCTTCCTCGGAGCCGCCGGGAAGATCGTCGTTATAATCGGGCCAATAGGGGATGCGGCGCAGCTTGATGCCCTTGTCGATCAGGAAATCGATCATCTTCGGTGCTTCGCTGAGATAGGCCATCTGCCGTTCGCGCGTGCCGCCCGGCGCGTTCGCGCGATCGCCGCCGAGCGCGTCGAGATAGGTCAGCGCCTTGTCATAGCTGTCTTCGACGCCTTCGGGCTTCTGGAAGGGATTGTTGGGAATCCACATCACGCCGCCCGCCATCGCGGTGGAGCCGCCGATCAGATCGGTCTTTTCGAGGATCAGCGTCTTCTTGCCGACGGCCGCCATCACCAGCGCCGCGCACATCGATCCGCCGCCGCTGCCGACCACAACGAAATCGAAGGTTTCGTCCATCTGCTCCACAAGCCTCTCCAATCCTGCCGCGGGCTTCATCCGCCCCGTCTAACCGCTCATGCCTCGAATTTCCGGACCGCCCGGTCAAGCGTCGGCCGTCGCTCCGGCGAGCCTACATCGGCCCCGGCAGCGCCGCCAGCCGCGCCGCCGCGGCTTCCGCGCCGCCCGCGACCGCCGACAAGGCATGCGCGCGCTTCAGCAGGAGATGCGGATCGGCCTCGTCGCTGAAGCCGATCCCGCCATGAACCTGGATGTTGAGCCGGGCGTTCCCCAGCGCCGCCTCGATCGCCAGCAACAGCGCCGCCTCGACCTGAAAAGCCGCATCGGGCCGCCGCTCGTCGAACGCGACCGCCGCGAACGTCGCCAGATCCAGCGATGCCCGCGCGGCGAGCGCCATGTTGGCGCAATGATGCTTGACCGCCTGGAAAGCGCCGACCGGCCGGCCGAACTGCTCGCGCATGCCGGCATAAGCGACCGCCATTTCCGCCGCCGCGCCGGCGATGCCGCACAACGTCGCCGCCAGGATCAGCCGCG
>NZ_CAHJXD010000190.1 GCF_903644055.1 Sphingomonas bacterium
GCCCGCGTCGCCGCCGCCGGGCCTGTCGGTGGAGCTGCTATGGCGGAAGTGACGGGCTTCGCGATCGCGCTGGGAGCCGACGGCAAGGGCCACGACGTCGATCCCGCCGAGGGTTGCCGCGAGCGCGCCGCCGGCGGTTTCGTCTGGGTCCATCTCGACGGCAATGCCGAGGATATGCTCGGCTGGCTGCGCGAGCATGGCGATCTGCCCGAGACCGTCTTCCACGCGCTCACCGCGATCGAGACGCGCCCGCGCACCGAGCCGACCGGCCAGGGCGCGCTCGTCAACCTGCGCGGGCCCACGATCGGGGGCGGCGAGGGCGACAAGCTCGTCTCGATCCGCTGCTGGGTGGAGGCGGGGCGCGCGATCACCGTGAGCTTCCGCCCGCTCGACGGGCTCGACGAGCTGACGGCGCGGATGCGCGACGGCGGCATCAGCGATCCCGGCGATCTGGTCTCGGCGCTCGCCACCGCGATCACCAGGAAGATCGATCCGGTGATCACCGATCTCGGCGATCTCGTCGACGATTGCGAGACCGCGCTCGATCCCAGGCAGGCCTACGAGACGCGCCGCAGGATCGCCGGCGCGCGATCGGATGCGATTATCTATCGCCGCTTCGTCGTGCCGCAGCGCGAGGCGCTGGCCCGCCTGTCGACGCTGGAGGCCGACTGGCTGGAGGAGGGCGATCGCCTGCACCTACGCGAGGCCGCCGATCGCTTCGCGCGGATGGCCGAGGAGCTGGAGGCGGTGCGCGAGCGCTCGGCGCTGATCCACGAACAGCTCACCGATCTCCGCGCCGAGCTGATCGAAAATCGCGCGCTGTGGCTGTCGATCGTCGCGCTCGTCTTCCTGCCACTGACCTTCCTCACCGGGCTGCTCGGGATGAACGTCGAGGGCATTCCGTTCGCCAAGGAGCCCTGGGCGTTCGGCGCGGTCTGCGCGCTGTGCACCGGGCTGGCGGCGGCGCTGCTCGGCTGGTTCGCCGCGAAGCACTGGTTCGGGCGCTGAAGTATTTCGAAGCAGAGGGCACATCCGCCGGTGCGAACACCGCTCCAGCCATGCCTGACGATGAAATCGGGGCCCGCCGTTCCTATATAGAGCGTACCGCTTCTTCTCGTTCGAGAGCATGTCGCGGCTGAGAGAGGCTTTGGGCTCCCGCTCTAACGAGGAGTCCGCCATGCCTTTCGCCGCCGAGAAGGTCTATTTCATGCGCCGCGCGCGCCAGTCCCACGCCGCGATGCTCGCCGCCGCCGATGGCGGTGCGCGGCTGGCGCATCGTCAGCTCGAAAGCGCCTATGAAGGCAAGGCCGATTCGCTCGATCGAAAGATGCTGGCGCTCGCGCGTGGCCCGCTTCCCGCACAGGATCAGGCGCCGCCGAAGCCCGCGATCTCGCCCGATGCGGTCGCCGCCGCTCTGGTCGGCGAAGGCGTTACGCGGGGCGGGGTGGCGCTCAGCATACGGCCGACGACGCCCGCCGATCTCGGCACGCTCATCGCCTTGTTTCGCAATGTCTCCGCCGAGGATGTCCGCTTCCGCTTCGGAGATACCGCCCGGCGGATCGGCGCCGCCGAGCTCGGCCCCTTGATCGATAGCGATCCCGATACCGGCATCAGCTTCATCGCTCATGAATCCGGCGGCATCGCGGTTGCCGTCAGCACGCTCGCCGATTCGGCCGACGGGTCGAGCGCCGAGGTCGCGCTTTCCGTGCACGCCGAATGGAAGGCGCGCGGCATCGCCTGGACCCTGCTCGAACATACGCTCGCCTACGCCACGGCGCACGGCCTGCGGGAGGTTACGTCGTTCGAGACGGGGGACGAGCATGCCGCGATCAATCTCGAACGCGAGATGGGCTTTGTCGCGCGGTTGATCTCGATCAGTCCCACGGAATTCTCGCTCAGCAAGATCGTCGCCGGATAACAGGCTCGCAGAGCCGGGTCGGCGCCGCCGAACCGACTCTCAGAGCACCAGCATCCCGGCGAGCGCCGCCGACATCAGGTTGGCCAGGCTCCCCGCGATCAGCGCGCGGACGCCGAGCTTGGCGATCATCGGGCGCTGGTTGGGGGCGAGGTTGCCCGTCACCGCCATCTGGATCGCGATCGAGCTGAAATTGGCGAAGCCGCACAGCGCGAAGGTAATGACCGCCTGGGTGTGCGCGCTCAGCGTCGCGGCGATCTTGCCGAGGTGGATATAGGCGACGAATTCGTTGAGCACGATCTTCTCGCCGAACAGCCCGCCCGCCGCTCCCGCCTCGCTCCACGGCACGTTGAGCAGGTACATCAGCGGCGCGAAGACATAGCCGAGCAGTTGCTGGAAGCTGAGATCCCTGATCCCGAACCAGCCGCCGACGCCCGCGAGCAGGCCGTTGGCGAGCGCCACCAGCGCGACGAACGCCAGCACCATCGCGCCCACCGCCACCGCCAGCCTGACGCCCAGTTGCGCGCCCTGCGCCGCCGCCATGATGATGTTGGCGGGCTTCTCCTCGTCGCCCTGCTGCTCGGCGACGGCGATGCCTTCGTCCTCGCTCGCGGGATGGTCGGAGGGCACCTCGCCCGGCGGATCGGGCATCATCAGCTTGGCCATCAGCAGCCCCGCCGGCGCCGACATGAAGCTCGCCGCGAGCAGATAATCGATGCGGATGCCCATCGCCGCATAGGCCGCGAGGATCGTCCCCGCGACGCCCGCCATGCCGCTGGTCATCACCGCGAACAATTGGCTCGGCGCGAGCCCGGCGAGATAGGGGCGGATCACCAGCGGCGATTCGCTCTGGCCGACGAAGATGTTCGCCGCCGCGCACAGCGACTCCACCTTGGAGACGCCGACGACGCTCTCGATCGCCCCCCCCACCCAGCGCACGACCGCCTGCATGACGTTGAGATAATAGAGGATCGAAACCAGCGCCGCGAAGAAGATGATCACCGGCAGCGCCGCCAGCGCGAAGGCATGGCCGCCGATGCTGGGATCGGCGAGCGGCCCGAAGATGAAGTCGGTCCCCGCCTGCGCATAGCCGAGCAGGTCGGCGACCCCGCCCGCCAGCCAGCCGATCGCCGCGCGTCCCCACGGCACGTAAAGCACCATGATCGCGATGCCGACCTGCAACGCGAACGCCGCGCCCACCACGCGCAGCCGAATCGCGCGCCGATCGCTCGACAGCAGCACCGCGATGGCAAGGATCAGCAGGATGCCCAGCGGGCCGAGCAGAAAGCGGTTCATGAACTGTGGCGACCCCCTGAAATACGGGGATCAGCTTAGCCGCAATGGCGCGCCCTTCAATGGGGCATGCGAAACCGCGCGGGGTGGAGTTGGGGGGGGCGCCGCCCGCTCGATCCTCCACTGCCGGGGGACGTCCGCTCCGTCACGGCTTCGTCCAAGGAGAATCCGGTGGTAAAGCAAGCGGTTACACCGCCGCTGGACAGGCCGGAAAAGCGCCATTATCGGCCGCCCATGAGCGTGGCGCCCTCCGATTGCATCCTGATCGTCGATTTCGGCAGCCAGGTGACGCAGCTGATCGCGCGCCGCGTGCGCGAGGCGGGCGTCTATAGCGAGATCGCGCCGTTCAACGCCGCCGCCGCCGCCTTCGATCGGCTCAAGCCCGCCGGCATCATCCTCTCGGGCGGCCCCGCCTCGGTCACCGAAGCGCAAAGCCCGCGCGCGCCGCAGTGCTTCTTCGAGGCCGGCCTGCCGATCCTTGGCATCTGCTACGGCCAGCAGACGATGTGCCAGCAACTGGGCGGCGAGGTCGTCGTTTCCGGTGAGGGCGGCGAGTTCGGCCGGGCCTTCGTGGAGGTGACGCAGGCCTCGCGGCTGTTCGACGGGCTCTGGACCACCGGCGAGCGCCATCAGGTGTGGATGAGCCACGGCGACAAGGTGACGCGCCTGCCGCAGGGCTTCGCGCCGATCGCGGTTTCGGACGGCGCGCCCTTCGCGATCACCTCGGACGAGGCGCGCCGCTTCTACGGCGTCCAGTTCCATCCCGAGGTCGTCCACACCCCCGACGGCGGCAGGCTGATCGCCAATTTCGCGCGCCACGTCTGCGGGCTTTCGGGCGATTGGACGATGGCCGAGTTCCGCTCCGCCAAGATCGCCGAGATCCGCGCGCAGGTCGGTGACGGCAAGGTGATCTGCGGCTTGTCCGGCGGGGTCGATTCGGCGGTGGCGGCGGTGCTGATCCACGAAGCGATCGGCGACCAGCTCACCTGCGTGTTCGTCGATC
>NZ_CAHJXD010000191.1 GCF_903644055.1 Sphingomonas bacterium
ATCAGGCGGCTTGGCTGATTGGGGGGGGGTGCGGGTTGCTGTGCTGGAGTGCGCGGCGGTAGGCGTCGAGCACCCACTGGTTGAGCTGGGGGATGGAGGATTCGAGCCAGGCGAGCGTGCCCTTTGGCACGTGGCGCGACTTGTAGGCGGTCTGCAGCGCGATCTGGGTGGCGGCGTCCTGGCCGACGATGATCTTGATCCGCTCGAACTGCGCATCGGCGAACGCGCGGTAGCCGGCATCCTCGATCACCTCGCGCGGATAGAGGTTGAGCCGCCTGCTATCCAGCGTGCCGGGGCCGGTGGGGTCGAGCATCGTGATCGTGACCAGCGAGGGCTGGATCACCATCACCAGGTTCGGCAGCACCGCCACGAACGTCACCCGGTTGCGCTGCGCCTCGCTCAGCCCCGCCATGTCCGGCAGGCGGCGCACGCCGCCCTCCTCGAACAGGTCGCCGCCCTCGCCGGCGGCAAAGCCGGTATGCCGCATGACCGCGCAGTCGCCATCCTCATAAGCGCCGAACACCGTCAGGCTGGAGGGCACCGCGTCATGATAGTTCCGGTGCACGAAGCTGGTGTGATAGGGTTCCAGCGCATTCTCGTGGTGCAGCTTCCAGTTCCACCTCAGGCCGCGCTGCGAATGCTGCTGCGCGGGCACCAGTTCGGCCAGCGGGATCGTGCGCAGCTCCGCATCCAGCTTGGCCAGCCGCGGCGCCAGCGAAGCAGCCGCCTCGTCGAAGTTGACGAAGACCAGGCCGTGGAAGATCTCCGAGCGGATCTGCGGCAGCCGGATACGGCGGCGCAACTCGGGCAGCGGGCAGGTCCGGCGCATGTCCGGCGCGCCGACCAGCGAACCGTCCAGCGCATAGCTCCAGTTGTGATACGGACACACCAGCAGCGGCGCGTTCAGCGCCGGCGCATCCAGCGGATGCTCGCTCAGGCCGCCGACCATCGGATGCCCGCGATGCTGGCACACGCCCGACAGCACGCGCACCGCGCCTTCCTTGTCGCGCACTAGCAGCAGCGGCTCGTCCTGCACCGTCATCGGCAGGTGATCACCAGGCTGCGGAACCTCGTTCACATGCCCGATGCACAGCCACTCGCGGCCGAAGATCGCCGCGCGCTCGAACGCCCACAGCCGCGCGCTCGTATAGCCCTCGCGCGGCAGGATGCCCGCCTCGGACACCGGACCCACCGAACCCGCCGCCGCCGCAACGAACGCCCGCGCCCGCTCCACAACCAGCGCCTCCAGCACCATCCGTCCACCCCGATACCAGGCCCCAGCGCCACCGCGCACAGCCGCCACCACCCCACCTTCCAGCCATCAAACCCGCCAAGCCAACTCCACCACCGTCAATGTCCGCCATAAGAAAACCCTATAGCCACGCCTGCAGATCGCAGCCGGCGACGGCAATCGATCGGATGAATGCGGGGCATAGCGCCGCGCGCCATTTCCAGCGCGATGCACCGATTTATGATCGCGCGGCAGCGCCGAGTCGGGCTGGTCCGCGGTGCCCACAGGTCAAGAGGTCAGTCCCAGGTGAGCCGCCTTCCCACGATCTTCTTCGGGCACGGCAGTCCGGTCATCGCGCTTCAGCAGAACGAGACGACGCGCAGCTGGCATGCGCTGGCACGGGCCATGCAGCGGCCGCGCGCGATCCTGTGCATATCGGCGCATTGGCTGACCCGCGGCGTGCAGGTGACGGGGCAGGATCGCCCGCCTACCATCCATGATTTCGTCGGCTTCCCGCGCGCCCTGCACGAATTCAAATATCCCGCGCCGGGCAATCCCGCGCTCGCGCGGCGGGTGCGAGAGCTTCTCACACCCGTCCCCGTCTCGGCGGATCATGCGTGGGGCTTCGATCATGGCTGCTGGACGGTGCTGATGAAGGCGTGGCCGGAGGCGGGCATTCCGGTGGTGCAGCTTAGCCTCGATGCGGGCAGAAGCGCTGCCGAACATTACGCATTGGGTCGGAAGCTCGCCCCGCTGCGCGACGAAGGCGTCCTGATCATGGGCACGGGCAACATCGTCCACAACACGCAGGCGCTCGACCGGCGCGAGGACGTGCCAGTCCACCCGCTCGCGCTGCAGTTCAGCCGCGCGATCAAGGCAGCGATCCTCGACGACGAACCCAAAAAGGTGGTCGACTTCGCGCGTCTCGGCAAGGCGGCGAGCGTCGCTGTGCCGACGCCCGACCATTTCTGGCCGCTGCTCTACGTGCTCGGCGCGCGCCATCCGGACGACGACGTCGCGTTCGAGCCCGATTACTTCCAGTACGGGACGATCGACATGACCACCATAACGCTGGGAAGCCAAGCCGCGCGGCGTGGCCCCGCAGGCGTGGAGGTGAAGGTCGCGCGATGACGATAGTGGTGCTGGGCGGTATCAACCAGGACGTCGTCGCAGCGGTCGACGATCTGCCGCGGTGCGGCGAGACCGTGGCCGCGACCGGCGTCACGCACAGAGCGGGCGGCAAGGGGCTGAACCAGGCGATCGCCGCCGTGCGGCACGGCGGCGCGGTCCGCCTGCTGGGGGCGGTCGGCGACGATCCTGCCGGCGCGGGCCTGCGCGAGGTCATGGCCGGCGAAAGCATCGACGCAGGCGACGTGGCGGTGCTGGCCGATCGGCCGACCGGGCAGGCGCTGATCGCGCTCGCCCGTTCCGGCGCCAACACGATCATCGTCAACGCCGGGGCCAACGCCGCCTTCAAAGCCGCCGAGGTCGCCCGCGCCCGCACCGACGCCGATGTTTTCCTGACGCAGTTCGAAGCCACGCCCGAGGCGATTGAGGCTCTGTTCACCACCCGACACGCCGAACGCGGCATCCGCATCCTGAACGCCGCGCCCGCGATCGAAGCGGGTCATCCGCTCCTCGCACTGGTCGACATTCTGGTGCTGAACGAGACGGAGCTGCAGATGTTTGCGCGCCTGCCCGACGTGCCGGACCGCGAGGCGGACATCGTCGACCACGCCCGCGGCCTCCTCTCGCGGCCCGACCAGCATGTCATAGTCACGCTCGGCGCAAGCGGGTGCCTGTGCGTCGGACAGGATCGCTCGGTCCGCGTGCCCGGCTTGCGGATGGACGCCATCGACACGATCGGTGCGGGCGACTGTTTTTGCGGAGTGCTGGCGGCCGCGCTGGACCGGGGCGCGTTGCTGGAGGACGCGCTTCACAGCGCCAATGCGGCGGCGGCGATTTCGGTGACGCGGGAGGGCGCCGGGGCATCCGCGCCGTCGCGCGCGGAGGTAGACGAAATCCTGGCGCGGGCCCACGTCGGCGGCGGGACGCGCTGACGTTCTCCGGCCTTCGTGCGAACACTCAGGCGGCGGCATCCTCGCCCGGCCGATCGGGATAGGTGTCGAGGAACAGGAAAACGGTCGCGGTATAGAGGATACAGCCGGCGACCACGTAGACGCCGGGCTTGTAGCTGCCGAGCATATCGAACCCCCCGTTCAGCAGCATGGGCGCCAAGGCGGTCGCACCAAGCACGCCGGCGAAGGCGACCCCCGAGATCGCACCCATCGCGCCCAAACCGAAATAGCGCGACAGGACGTAGGGCAGCACGCTGAACTCAGCGCCGAGGCCGATCCCCGCCAGTCCGCCGCCCAGCAGCAACACGCCGAAATGCGTCGCGTTGGCGAGGATCAGCAGGCCCGCCACGGCCAGGAAGTAAAAGGGCGCCACGCACCGCGGGCGGCTGGTTCGATCCAGCATGTAGCCCACCAGCGGCTCCCACAGCACCGTGACCGCGGCGAACAGCGCGATCACCGAGGTCGCTTGCTCC
Organism: Sphingomonas bacterium; assembly: GCF_903644055.1. Taxonomy (GTDB): domain Bacteria; phylum Pseudomonadota; class Alphaproteobacteria; order Sphingomonadales; family Sphingomonadaceae; genus Sphingomonas_I. Next base: position 3,783 of record NZ_CAHJXD010000191.1, read on the forward strand.
AAGCTGACGCCGCGCTGCTGAAGCATGGGAGCGACGTTCATGAAGACGCCGGTCAGGAAGCCGCCGCCGATCGGAACGGCGCTGAAAATAACCCAGAAGAGCGGGCGCCGCAGCGCTTCGCCCAAACCGATCTCGGGCGGGGACAGGATCGCGGCGACGGGCTCGCCGGCGGCCGGGGGTCGGCTCGCGGGCTCCTTCATCGTCAACCAGATGATCGGCAGGCCGACCAGCAACACGATGCATCCGATGATGACGAACGTGCCTCGCCAGCCATGACCGACCAGCAGGCTTGCAGCGAGGATCGGCAGGAGGATCGACCCCACGCCGTTGCCAATACCGCCCACCAACCCCATCCAGAAGCCGCGTCCGCGGTCGAATCGCTGCGACAGCAGCTTGGCGATCACCATGTTGCTCGAAAGCGCTCCCGCCGCGCCAGCGAGTGCGAACGCCGGATAATATAGCGCCGCGTTCGGGATCAGGCGCGACAAGGCCAGCGTGAACACGCCCTGAAGGGCGAACCCGGCGAGCAGCACGGCGCGCGTGCCAAACCTGTCCGCCAGACGCCCGGCTACCGGGTAGAAGATCATCGCTGCGACCGCCATGGCGGAGAAGGCGCCGGCCACCTGCGTTCGCGACCAGCCGAACTCAGTCGCGATCGGCACAAGGAAGATGCCGAAAACGGCGCCCAGTGTGGGCGTGGTCCCGAGCAGGGTGCCGGCCACGGCCCCCGCCAGCAGAGGCGCATTGCGCAAGCCATCGGCCACGATCGCCGGCCGGCCGGAGGATGCGGAGGATTCGCGCGGCATGTTGCCGGTAACGCCCGACAACCGGGGATCCCGGGCGGACGGCGGGGCAGCGATCGCGGGGTCTGTCGTCATGCTGCTTGCCTTTCGCATCGTTCATAAGACTGGCTGTCGAAACCTGATCGCCTCCGGACCGGCCGTCAACGTGCCGGACCGCGCCGCACTGGCCGCCATCCGCTCCTGATCCGCCGCTTCGCGAGTCGCTGAAGATTCGCGCGGACCTGAAAAACATCAGGTTGACATCGGCAGCGTCAGGTGATGTTCACGGTATATTACATTAGAGTTTCTTGTTCTAGAACATTCTCGCCGCCCTGGTCCGGCATGGCCATAGGCGCGTGGGGATAGGGCCGGCGGCGACGGCATCTGCCGCCGGCGACGGACATGATGGGAGGCGCGATCGTGGCTGCTTGGTTCATTACAGGTGTTGCCGGCGGTCTCGGGCGATCGCTCGCGCAAGCGGCCCTTGCGCGCGGCGACCGCGTATATGGCACCGTGCGATCCGAGGATGCCCAGAGGCGGTTCGACGCGCTCGATCCCACACGGGCGCATAGTATCCTCCTGGACCTACGCGATCCCGATGAGATCGCCGTGGCGGTAGCGGCGGTCGAGAGCGCCAGCGGCGGGCTCGACGTCGTTGTCAACAACGCCGGCTACGGCCTCACCGGCGCGGTGGAGGAGACGAGCCTCGCCCAGGCGCGGGCGATGTTCGAGGTCAACCTGTTCGGCGCGGCTGCCGTGATGCAGGCCGTGCTGCCCTTCATGCGCTCCCGGCGCGCGGGCACGATGTTGAACATCACGTCGATGAGCGGACATGCGCCGTGGGCCGGCACCGCTTGGTACGGAGCGAGCAAGTTCGCGCTGGAATGCCTCGGCCAGACCTTGGCGGACGAGGTCCGCCACCTCGGGATCCGCGTGATGAACGTCGCTCCCGGCGGGATGCGGACGCAGTTTTCCGGCAGGTCGCTCCAGAAGGCCGAGACCATCTTGCCGGACTACGCCCCCAGTGCCCACCGCGCCGAAGCGATCCTCGGCGCCGCACATGGGCACGAGGGCGGCGATCCCGATCTTGCCGCCTTGGCTATCCTCGCCACGCTCGATCGCGACGTGCTCCCCCGGCATCTGTTCCTGGGCGAGGACGCGTACCGTCATCTGAGCGAAGCGATGGACGCGGTTCGGCTCGATCTCGAATCCTGGGCGCCGATCCATCGCACCGGAGCTAGCGAATCGAACGATACTTAGCATGGAAATTTAATCGTTGAATTTGGATCATCGTCCTGTAACCTGAGACTGCGCGACTGATCGAAAGCCGGCGACAGCCTGAACGGCTTTTCACCGACGCTTGAGGGATGACGCCGAAGGCATAAACCGCTGCGCCAGAGCCAAAAGCCGGCGCCTGAAAAGGGGGCCGTTACCATGTATCGCCGTATACTGCTTGCCGGTGTGTCGATTCTCTCATCGGCGTTCGCGTCAGCCGCCGCAGCGCAAGATGCTCCCCTGGCCGGCGGTCCGGATGCCGGTGAAATCATCGTCACGGCGCAGCGCCGATCGCAAAGCGTCAGGGACGTACCGATCGCGATCACGGCCTTCTCGGGTGGTGAGTTGCAGCAGCGGGCCATCGTCAACAGCGTCGATGTCGCGCGCGTCACGCCCGGCGCTTTCGTCTCGGCGAGCGGAGGCGGCCAGTTCTCGCAATTTTCCATTCGCGGCGTGACGCAGAACGATATCAACGACTTTGTCGAAGGCCCGGTCGCGGTCTATGTCGACGACACCTACGTTCCGAGCCCGCAGGGGCAGACGTTCGGGCTGTTCGATCTCGACCGTGTCGAGGTGCTGAAGGGCCCGCAGGGCACGCTGTTCGGACGGAACGCCACCGGGGGGCTCGTCCATTTCATCGTCGCGAAGCCGAGCAGCACCACCAACGGCTACATGAACTTCACGTACGGCCGATACAACCAGACGAAGCTGGAGGGTGCGATCGGCGGCCCAATAAGCGACACGCTCGAATATCGCGCGTCGCTCTACTGGAACCGCTACGATCCTTGGATGAAGAACATCTACCCGGGCAACACAAGCGGCAGCGAGGCCGGGACGAAGCCGATCCCGGACTGCTGCGACGATGCCGGCAACGACAACACGCTGGCGGGCCGCCTCCAGCTCCAATATAAGCCCAGCGACCGTCTCACGATCCGCGCCACCGGATCGGCGTCGCGCGACATCCTCTCGACCGCGCCGTACAACCAGATCGCGACCGTGCCCGTGGTCAGCGCCAATGGCGGGATCGTCGGCGGCATCTACGCCTCACCGACCGAGACGCGCTCCGCAATCGGGCCGGATGGCCGCAATTATACCGGCATCGGCGGATCGCCCGCCGCGCGCGTTCCGGGCGCAGACTGGTTCGGCTATCTCGCACCTTCTGCGCGGACGCTTCAGTTCGGGAGCGATTATTCGCAGAGGAATGCGGAAAGGGTCCGCAGCTACGACGTAGCGCTTCATATCGACTACGACTTGGGCGGTGCCACGCTGACGTCGATCACCAACTGGAAGAAGCTGACTAAGCATTTCGGGCTGGACGGCGATTCGTCGCCGCTCAACTTCGTCGACGTATGGTCGGACGCCGACACGCGTGACGTGTCGCAGGAAGTGCGCGTGACCGGCGTCTCCGGTCCCTTGACGTGGACGACCGGAGCCTATTTCCTCCGGATCAAGACGCGGTCCGATCTGGCCTATGTCGCGCCCGCAAACTCGCTGTTCGCAGCGATCGTCGGGTTCCCGACCACCGGGATCGATCTCGGCAACGTCAACCATCTAACGGATACGTCGGGTTCGCTGTTTGGCCAGGCGGAATACAGATTCGCGCCCAAGCTGACCCTGGTCGTGGGCAGCCGCGTCATCCGCGAGCATCAGCATTTCGACGTATCCTCTGGCGCGTTCCCGATCACGAACAATTATGCGCTAGACACCAGCGTCTCCCTCTTCACTCCGCTGAGGGGCTATGAGAACCGGCGGACGCAGACGTTGTGGACCGGCAAGGTGCAGCTGGAATATCGGCCGGACGGCGACACGCTGCTTTATGTCGGCGTCAATCGCGGCGTGAAGGCCGGCAACTACAATTCGCAGCTGCCGGACGGCTCGCCCCCGTTGCCGCTGAGCGTGATATCCTATGATCCCGAAACTCTGGTGGCCTATGAGGGCGGGTTGAAGCGGAGCTTCCCCGCGATTCGCGGATACGTCGCGCTGTCGGGCTATTATTATGACTATCACAATTACCAGGCGTTCCTGTTTTCCAACGCATCCGGCTACACGCAGAACCGGAATGCCCGTACATATGGTGCCGAGATCGAAGCATCGATCGAACCGGCGAGCGGACTGAGGCTGACGGTGAACGGCTCGATCGTCGATCCGAAGGTCAAGAACCTCCAGATTACGGACGGCGTGCTCCGCAATGTCGATCCGACATTCACGCCGCACCGCCAGATCGGCGGCGAGGTGAGCTACACGCCCCGGGCGGACATGGTCGGCGGTAAGCTGACGTTCAACGTAAACGGCCATTACAACTCGTCGTTCTTCACCAATATTCGCAACTTCGACTCGCAAAAGCTGCCCGGATACGTGCTATTCAACGGATCGGTGACGTGGGCTTCGGACACGAGCGGCATCAGCATCGCGCTGATGCTCGATAACATGTTTGACAAACGCTATGCGGTCACCTCGTTTGATCTTACTACGCTGTGCGGCTGTTCGGAAATCGCATATGGCCGCCCACGCTGGTGGGGCGTACGGGCCGGCTACAAATTCTGACAAGACCGGGAATGTCCCGCCAGGGCTCCCCGTTCATCGCGGTTGATCGGTTCGCCGAGCTTGCGTCTAAGCAGTCACCCCGACTGCCCGATCGGAGGCGCGCTGTTCGACGGACAGAGCGCGGGGCTAACCGGCCGGCTGGTCGGCCACGGGCTACTCATCGAGACCGACGCGCACGGGTGGTGCTCCCCGCTCGGCCGGTCGCTCATCGACCAGGTCCAGCCGCTCTGGCTGTGGACGATCGATTAATTGCCGGACTTCATCGCCGCACGCACCGCTTATGATGAGAGATAGGTTGGCGGTATGGCATCGGTGTCTAGCTGGGCCTGCTTGCCGACGGCACGAAGGTTGCCGAACATGCCGTGATCACGGCATCACCATACGCCAACGCTCGGGCAATCGACCGGACTTTCGGTATGACTGGATGAACCTAAAGCGAGGAGTTCCTGCCTCATTAACAGCCGCTACATGATCAGGGCCGAGCGCGAGAACCCGCGATCCGTTCCCGAGTAAGACGGCCAAACGGGAAGACCTGAGCCGTTGGGATCGCCCTTGGTCGCGAATTTGGTCCAATACGCCGTCATCAGGTCTGCGGTCGCGCGGTCACCATTACCAGGCGCGGCACCACCACCCGAAATCGGCGGCAAGATGTCCCCGAACACATATTTAACTGTGGCACCATGGTTGGTGACTGTCAATCGGCGCGCAAAGTTGACCCCGGATCGGCGTCGAACATTGACCCCCATGAGCTTTGGGAGTGGGTTGTCCC
>NZ_CAHJXD010000192.1 GCF_903644055.1 Sphingomonas bacterium
GGGCTCCTCCCCCGCGCGAGCAGGGCGGCGCTGGCGGCGCCGGCGGCGCGGGTGGCCCGCAGCGTCAGCTCACCGGCGAGCGCGCGAGCGGCACGGTGAAGTTCTTCAACGCGATGAAGGGCTTCGGCTTCATCCAGCGCGACGACGGCCAGCCCGATGCCTTCGTTCACATCTCGGCGGTCGAGCGTGCCGGGATGAGCACGCTCAACGAGGGCGATCGTTTGCAGTTCGAGTTGGAGGTCGATCGTCGCGGCAAATATGCGGCGGTGAATCTCAGCGCCGGCGAATAACGACCCCACGCGCAAGGATCAGCCCGGTCGGCCTTGATGGCTGGCCGGGCTTTTTCGTGCCCAAGAAACCCTTGCTTCGTTTCGCGCGTAGAACGCCTATCTGCGGCCTGAACGATATGGAGCTTGTCATGCGCCTTCCGCTGTTGATCCTCGCCGGCATCGCCATGGCCGCCAACGCCGCGACGCCGGCACCACGCCTCAAGGAAACCAGCTTCGAGCAGCTCGCGAAGCCGCTGCCCCTGCCCTATGACGAGGATGCCGATGCCAAGGCGGTCGTCGCCAGGGCGCGCGCGAAGGCGAAGGCTTCGGGCAAGCTGCTGCTGATCGATTTCGGCGGCAATTGGTGTCTCGATTGCCGCATCCTCGCCGGCACGATGGATCTTCCCGGTCTCAAGCCGTGGGTCGAGAAGCATTATGTGGAGGCGGTGGTGAATGTCGGCCGCTTCGACAAGAATCTCGACGTGCCCGCGCATTACGGCTTCACCAAGCGGCTCGAAGGCGTCCCCAGCATATTGATCGTCGATCCCAAGACCGACAAGGTGATCAACGTCGGCAAGACCACCGCGCTCGCCGATGCGCGCAGCATGAGTCCGCAGGGCCTCGCCGACTATCTCGCGCAGTGGGTGCGCTGACCCCGATTTCGGTGCCCGCGTCCGCCTAGACTCTGTCCTGTTGCCGTTGAACTCACGTCACCCCGGCCTTGAGCCGGGGTGACGTCAGGTTGAGCAAGACAGCCTCTAGCTGATCAGGCGTTCGAGGGCCTCGATCGTGTCGGCCTCGGCGGCGGGCTTGTCGCGGCGGATGCGGGCGATGCGGGGGAAGCGCATCGCGACGCCTGATTTGTGCCGCTTCGAGGCATGGATCGAATCGAAGGCGATCTCCAGCACCAGGCTCTTCTCGACCTCGCGTACCGGGCCGAAGCGCTGGACGGTGTTCGTCCGCACGAAATGATCGAGCCAGCGCAATTCCTCGTCGGTGATCCCCGAATAGGCCTTGCCGACGGGAAGCAGCTCGCCCTCCGCGGTCCAGCAGCCGAAGGTGTAATCCGAATAATAGCTGGAGCGGCGCCCGTGGCCGCGTTGGGCGTACAGGATCACGCAATCGGCGGTCAGCGGATCGCGCTTCCACTTGTACCATAGCCCGACGCGCCGCCCGGCGACGTAAGGCGAATCGCGCCGCTTGAGCATCACGCCCTCGATCGCGGCATCGCGTGCGCCGGCCCTGATCTCCTCCAGCGCTGCGAAATCGGCGGCTTCGATCACCGGGCTGAGATCGAAGCGCGCGGGATCGAGCCGGGGGGCGAGGCGGTCCAGCCGTTGCCGCCGCTCGCTCCAGCCGAGCCCGCGCAGATCCTCGGGCCCGTCGAACAGGATGTCGTAGAGGCGCACGAACGCCGGATAATCAGCCAGCGCGCGCGCGGAGACAGTCTTACGCCCCAGTCGCTGCTGAAGCGCGTTGAAGCTCGCCGCGCCCTCGCCCTCCGCGAGGGCGGCGCCCTGATGCGCGCCGCGCACCAGCAGCTCGCCATCGAGCACCGCATCGATCGTGAAGGCGGCGGCGACGTCCGGGAAGCTCGAGGTAATGTCGTCGCCCGCGCGACTGTAGAGCCGCGTCTCGCCGCCCGTCCGCACGAGCTGGACGCGGATGCCATCCCATTTCCACTCGGCCGCATAATCGGCGAGATCGACGCGCAGCTCCTCCAGCGGATGCGCGAGCATGAAGGGGCGGAACACCGGCACGTCGGCGGGCGTCGGCTGCACGCCTTTGCCCTCGGCCCAGGCGAACAGCGGCGCGTAGGGCGGCTTGAGCCCGTGCCACACCTCCTCCACCGCATCGACATCGAGCCCGAACGCCTGGGCAAGCGCGGTCTTGGCGAGCCGCGCCGAGACGCCGACTCGCAGCGCGCCCGTCGCGAGCTTGAGCAAGGCATAGCGGCCCGAGGCATCGAGCTGATCGAGCATCGCGGCAAGCGCGCGCGGCGCCTCCCCGCGCCCCAGCGTCAGGATGCGTTCGATCACGGTGGAAAGCCGGAGCATCCCGCTGTCGATTTCGGGCGGCAGCCCCTCCGGCTTGGGCCACAGCAGCGAAACCGTCTCGGCGAGATCGCCGACGAAATCGCGGCTCATCGCGAACAGCACCGGATCGATGCGCTCCTCGACGATGCCCCGGATCGCGGCGGATTTGACGTGGGGCAGGTTGAGATCGCCCGTCAGCGCGGCCATCGCCCAGCCGCGATCGGGATCGGGCGCCTCGCGCAGATAATCGCCGATCAGCTTGAGCTTGCCGTTGCGCGATCGGGTGTAGACGAGCCCGTCGAGCAATTGGGAAAAATCACGCATCGTCGCTCAAACGAAAAAGGGCGGCATCGCGTGCCGCCCTCCATCGGTATATTGCCTGCGGTTCAGGTGACGGCGCGCCCGGCGAGCAGCGCCAGCACGAGGAATATGACGAACAAGGCGATCGCGATGTAGAACAGGATCTTGGCGATCTCGACGAAGGCGCCGCCGACGCCGCCGAACCCCAAGGCTCCGAGGATCAATCCGACGACGAGAAAGATGAGTGCGAATTTGAGCATGGCGAACCCCTTTCGGCTCCATAACGAGAATAGCCTATCGGGGTTCCGGTTCGCGCCGCCGCGATCTTGACGAACCGCCCCCGATCGCACTAAGGGCTGCCCAGCGAGCGGCTTTGCGGCCGCTTTTGTTATTTGTGGTCGTGGACATCCCGGCCAGCAGCAACCAGGACGCCCAGGATGGCCAAGCCGACCACGGTCAAGATCAAGCTCGTCAGCACCGCCGACACGGGCTTCTTCTATGTGACCAAGAAGAATCCCCGTAACCAGACCGAGAAGATGAACTTCCGGAAATATGACCCCGTCGTGCGCAAGCATGTCGAGTTCAAGGAAGCCAAGATCAAATAGATCGCTTCCTACCTCCGGGAGTGCGACGCGTTCGCATTTCCTGTTGCGAGTTAGTCTCAATATCGATATCATCGTGAGCGAGGAGAGTCGCTCATGGTCGTGTGCGTGTGCAATGCCATTCGGGAACGTGATGTCCGGGCGGCCGCGCGCGCCGGCTGCTGCGATCCGCTGAAGGCCTATGCTTCGCTCGGCCGCCGGCCGCGCTGCGGCCAATGCCTCTCCTATGCCCGCGAGTTGATCGCCGCAGAACGCAGCGCCGCTTAAATCCTGAGAACGACTCGCGCGAGTCGTTCGCGCTTCAAATTCGATGTGGCGCTGGCTAAGCCCGACAAGAACCAATTGTATCGGGAGCCGGCCTCGTGAAGGGCGACGACAAAGTCATCGAATATCTGAACGCCGCGCTCAAGAACGAGCTGACGGCGATCAATCAATATTTCCTGCATTACCGGATGCTCGATCATTGGGGCATCCAGCATCTTGCCAAGTTCGAATATGGCGAGTCGATCGATGAGATGAAGCATGCCGATTGGCTGTCGGCGCGGATCCTGTTTCTCGACGGTCTTCCGAACTTCCAGGCACTCGGCCGGCTGCGGATCGGCGAATCGGTGGAGGAAGTGCTCCGCGCCGATCTCGCGCTGGAAAACGAGGCGATCCCGTTGCTGCGTGATGCGATCCAGCACAGCGAGCTGGTGCGCGACTATATCAGCCGCGACCTGTTCAAGCGCATCCTCGACAATGAGGAAGAGCATGTCGATTATCTGGAGCGGCAGTTCGATATGATCGAGCGGATGGGCATCCACAATTACGTCCAGCTCCAATCGAAGCCGGCGGAATCGATGGAGCATTAGAGGCTGTCCGTTCACGCTGAAACGTCACCCCGGCCTTGAGCCGGGGTCCCGCTTCTTCAACGTCGGTAGGCAGCGGGACCCCGGCTCAAGGCCGGGGTGACGAGAGTTCGCTCTAAGCGCCGGCGCTTCAGCCGACCTTGCGCCCGAACCCTCCGGCGCGCCGCGCCGGGATGGGCGCCGCCACCGCGACCTCGCGATCGAAATAGGCCAAGGTCTCCGCGAACAGCGGCCGCAGCTTCGCGACCTCCTCCGCGACATCGTACGGGAAGCTGTGCATCTCGACCGCATCGCGCGCCGCGCGCTCGATCCTTTCGGCGGTGAGGCCGAGCGGCTCGGCGCCGAATTGGAGCGATTCGCCCTTCAGCGTGTGCGCCGGACGGACCAGCGCCACGGCGCTTTCCGCATGCATCGCCTGCTCGATCGCGCGGATCGATTTCACGCCGTCTTCGCGGAAATAGCCCAGGATGCGCGCGAAACTTTCGCCAAGCTCGCGCTTCGTCTGGTCAAACGCCGTCCGGTCAACAATCGTGTCGCCATCCAGGTACATCGGCATCCCCAATGTGGTTCCCGCCCGGGAAAAGCCGCTATGCCGGCAAATAGTTAAGGCATTGCCCATGGCGATCGGCGAACGATGAACCCGCCCATTATCGGGCTGACCTCCCACCTCTCATGATCGGCGAGCGCTGCGATTTCGGCCGGTGCGGCGGGGTCATCGGCCAGAATCGTCACCGCGGGCGACTCCCGCATCGCGCGCGCGAGCCGCAGCGCCGGCCAGGGACAGCGCATCCCGCGAGCGTCGACGATACTTTCGGTCACGCCTTGCGATAGGGATTGGTCGTCGCGCGCAGCGTCAGCCGCACCGGCACCGCGCCGAAGCCCAGATCGCGGCGGATGCCGTTGACGAGATAGCGGCGATAGCTTTCGGGAAGCTCGTCCACCCGCGTGCCGAACAGGATGAAGCTCGGCGGCCGCGAGCGCGCCTGCGTGATGTAGCGCAGCTTGATGCGCTTGCCGCCGGGCGCGGGCGGCGGATTGGCCTCGATCGCGCGCTCGAACCAGCGGTTGAGCTGCCCCGTCGAGACGCGGCGCGACCATTCGTCGCGCAAGCCGAACGCCGCGCCCATGAGCTGATCGATGCCCCGCCCGGTGAAGGCCGATACTGTGAGCACCGGCAATCCCTTGACCTGCGCCAGCCCCTCTTCCAGCGCGGCGCGGATGCCGTTGAGCAGGCCGGGCGGATTTTCGGCGACGTCCCATTTGTTGATCGCGATCAACAGCCCCCTGCCCTCCTCGATCACCTGCGCGGCGATGCGCAGGTCCTGCGCCTCCAGCCCGCGCGTGGCATCGAGCAGCAGCACGACGACCTCTGCGAAATCGATCGCGTGGTGCGTGTCCGCCGCCGACAGCCGCTCCAGCTTGTCCTCGATCTTGGCCTTGCGCCGCAGCCCGGCGGTATCGATCAGCCGAACCGGGCGATCCTGCCAGAGCCACTCGATCGCGATCGAATCGCGGGTGATCCCGGCTTCCGGCCCGGTGATCATCCGCTCCTCGCCGAGCATCTTGTTGACCAAAGTGGACTTGCCCGCGTTGGGTCGGCCGACGATGGCGAGCTTGAGCGGCCCGTCCTCGGCCTCGGCGTCGTCTTCCTCCACGGGCCCGTCCCCGCGCTCCAGATGCGGGCGCAGCGCCTCGAACAGATCGACCAGCCCCTCGCCATGCTCGGCCGAAAACGGGATCGGATCGCCGAGACCGAGCGCATAGGCCTCGATGATCCCGGTCTCGCCCGCCCGCCCCTCGGCCTTGTTGGCGACGGGAATCACCACGGTGTCGAGGCCGCGCAGCCATTGCGCGATCGTCTCGTCGAGCGGCGTGACGCCCGCGCGCGCGTCGATCATGAACAGCGCGACATCGGCGCTGAGCGCCGCCGCCTCGGTCTGCGCGCGCATCCGGCCGGGCAGCGTCGCGGCGTCGTCGTCCTCGAAACCGGCGGTGTCGATCAGCGTGAAGTCGAGCCCGAGCAGGCTGGCATCGCCCTCGCGCCGATCGCGCGTTACGCCGGGGCGATCGTCGACCAACGCGAGTTTCTTGCCCACCAGCCTGTTGAACAGGGTGGACTTGCCGACGTTGGGACGTCCGACGATGGCGACGATGGGGGCTGGCATGAACGCGCCTTCTAGAGGCTGCCGCGCGCCACGCCACCCCGCATCTTTTGCGCGCTCAGCGGCATCGGCTATAGGCCGCGATCGGCACGGCTGCGGAGGATGGGATGGCGACGGTGCGACAGATACGACCGGAGCGCGCCGGCGCGGCGTTGCCGGCCGACGATCTCGCGGGCAGTACGCATTTTCCGCGCGCCGCCTGGGCGCGGCTGCGCTCAGCGGTGCCGCTGACGATCACCGAGGACGATCTCATCCGCCTGCGCGGCGCCAACGAGCCGATCTCGCTCACCGAGGTCGAGGATATCTATCTGCCGCTCACCCGCCTGATCAATCTGCACGTCGGCGCGGCACGCGGGCTCGCGCGCGTGACCGACGATTTCCTCGGCCGCCCCGCCGCCAAGCGTCCCTATGTCGTGGCGATCGCGGGATCGGTGGCGGTGGGCAAGAGCACGATGGCGCGCGTGCTGCGCGCGCTGCTGTCGCGCTGGCCCGATCATCCCCGCGTCGATCTCGTCACCACCGATGGCTTCCTCTACCCGACGCGCACGTTGCAGGAGCGCGGGCTGATGGAGCGGAAGGGCTTCCCCGAAAGCTACGACATCCGCCGGATGATCGAATTCCTGCTCGAGGTGCGGACGACGGGCCGCGCGCGCACGCCGATCTACTCGCATCTGGCTTACGATATCGTGCCGGGCGCCTATCAGGAGATCGCGGCCCCCGATATCCTGATCTTCGAGGGCTTGAACGTACTTCAGATCGGCGCGGCGTCGAAGGGCGGCGCCTTGTTCACCGCCAGCGATTTCTTCGATCTCGCGCTCTATGTGGATGCCGAGGCGGACGATATCTCCCGCTGGTACGTCGATCGTTTCATGACCCACCAGGCAACGACGTTCCGCGATCCCGACAGCTATTTCCACCATATGGCGGGCGCGACGCGCGACGAGGCGCTGACCTATGCCGAAAGATTATGGCGCGAGATCAATGCCGTGAACCTCGCCGAGAACATCCTCCCCTCCCGCGCGCGCGCCGATCTCGTGATCCACAAGGGCCCCGATCATCGCGTCGAGGAATTGTTCATGCGACGGCTTTAGAGGCGCCCTGTCCAAGCTGAAACGTCACCCCGGCCTTGAGCCGGGGTCCCGCTTCTTCTTCTACGTTGCCAGGCAGCGGGACCCGGCTCAAGTCCGGGGTGACGAGAGTTCACGTCCACAGGACAGGCTTTAGGCGCTCAGTCCACGAACAGCAGCGCCGGGGTCTCGATCAGCCGCTTGACCGCCTGCACGAAGCTTGCCGCATCCCAGCCGTCGACGACGCGGTGATCGCACGAGATCGAGAGGTTCATCAGCTTGGCGGCCACCACCTGGCCGTCGCGGAACGCCGGCCGCTCGATCACCTTGTTGGGGCCGATGATCGCGACCTCGGGGCGGTTGATGACGGGGGTGGTCGCGATGCCGCCGAGCGCGCCGAGCGAGGTGAGCGTCAGCGTCGATCCGGACAGCTCCTCGCTCCTGGCCTTCCCCGCGCGCGCCGCCTCGGCGAGCCGTCCGATCTCGCCCGCCAATTGCCAGACGTTGAGCGCCTGCGCGTCGCGGATCACCGGCACCATCAGCCCGGCATCGGTCTGCGTCGCGATGCCGAGATGCACCGCGCCATGCCGCGTCACGATGCCCGCTTCGTCATCGTAGCGCGCGTTGATCATCGGAAATTCGGGCAGCGCCTTGCAGATCGCGACGATCAGCAGCGGCAACATCGTGATCCTGGGTTTGGCCCCGCGCGTCTCGTTGAGATCGGCGCGCAGGCTCTCCAGCTTGGTGACGTCGAGCTCCTCGACATAGGAGAAATGCGGGATCGCGCGCTTCGATGCCGCCATATTCTCGGCGATCCGCCGGCGCAGCCCGACGACGCGGACCTGCTCGTCGGGACGCGCGGGAGCGGCGGCACGATAGCCGCGCGCGCCATTGTAGCCGAGGAAGGCATCGAGATCGGCGTGGCGGACGCGCCCCTCCGGCGCATGGACCTCCGCAAGATCGATCCCGAGCGTCCGGGCGCGATCCCGCACCGCGGCCGAAGCGAGGATGCGTTTCTTCTCCCTCTCCCCGCTTGCGGAGAGAGGGCCGGGGAGAGGGGGAGTCGCGGCAGCGGCGGCAGGCTCGACAGGCGCACCCGGCTCCCCCTCTCCCAACCCTTTCCCCTGAAGGGGAGAGGGCTTTTCCGCCTCGATCGGCTCGCTCAGCGCCACCGCGCTCGCCTCGGGCGGCGCCACCTGGACGGTGGGTTCCTCGACCACCCCGCCCGCAGCACCCTCGAACACCGCCAGCACCGAACCGATCGCGATCATGTCGCCGACCGCGCCCGCGATCTCGACCAGCGTCCCCGCCACGGGCGCGGTCATCTCCACGGTCGCCTTGTCGGTCATCATGTCGCAGAGCGGGGCATCCTCCTCGAGCATGTCGCCGACCTGCGCGTGCCAGGCGACGATCTCGGCCTCGGCGATACCCTCGCCGATGTCCGGCAGTTTGAAAGACGTGCGCGCCATCCCGTTCCTCGTCCTCTAGGCCCCGATCACGCGCTTGAGCGCTTGAGTCAGCCGCACCGGCCCCGGGAAATAGGCCCATTCGAGGCTGTGCGGATAGGGCGTGTCCCATCCCGTCACGCGCTCGACCGGCGCCTCCAGCGAATAGAAGCAGCGCTCCTGCACCAGCGCGGCAAGCTCGGCGCCGAAGCCCGAGGTGCGAGTCGCCTCGTGCAGCACGATGCAGCGGCCGGTCTTGCGCACCGATGTCTCGATCGTCTCGATATCGAGCGGCACGAGCGTGCGCAGATCGATCACCTCGACGTCGATGCCGGTCTCCTGCGCGACGCCGAGCGCGACATGGACCATCGTGCCGTAGCAGAGCAGCGTCGCCGCCTCGCCCTCGCGCACCACCGCCGCCTGCCCCAGCGGAATGCGGTAATAGCCCTCGGGCACGCGGGCCTGCGGATGCTTGGCCCAGGGCGTCACGGGGCGATCGTAATGGCCGTCGAACGGGCCGTTGTAGATGCGCTTGGGCTCGAAGAAGATCACCGGATCATTGTCCTCGATCGCGGCGATCAGCAGCCCCTTGGCGTCGTGGGGATTCGAGGGCACCACCGTCTTGATACCGGCGACATGGGTGAACAGCGCCTCGGGGCTCTGGCTGTGCGTCTGCCCGCCGAAGATGCCGCCGCCGAACGGCGAGCGCACGGTGATCGGCGCGGTGAATTCGCCCGCCGATCGATAGCGCAGCCGCGCCGCCTCCGAGACGATCTGGTCGAGCGCGGGGTAGATATAATCGGCGAACTGGATCTCGGGCACCGGCCGCAAGCCATAGGCCGCCATGCCGACCGCGACGCCGATGATCCCGCATTCGGTGATCGGCGTATCGAACACGCGGGTCTTGCCATATTTCTTCTGGAGGCCCTCGGTCGCCTTGAACACGCCGCCGAAATAGCCGACGTCCTCGCCCAGCACGGTGATGTCGGCGTCGCGGCCCATGCAGATGTCCAGCGCCGAATTGATCGCCTGGATCATGTTCATGCCGCGGGTGGGTTCGGCCTCGCCCATGCTTATGCCCCCCTCCGTTCGTGTCGAGCGCAGTCGAGACACGTCGGCGCAAGGCCTGAGGCACGTCCCTCGACTTCGCTCGGGACGAACGGCAGTTGAAGAAAGCCGCTCATATCCCCGCCGCCTTGCGTTCGGCCTGCATCGCCTCGGATTGCTCCTTGAGATGCCAGGGCTGCTCCTCGAAGACATCCTCGAACATCGTCGTGAATGGCTGGCTCAGGCCGTCGTGCAGCGTCCCCTGCGCCTCGGCCTTGCGGCCCTCGTCGCGGACATGCTCGGCGACGTCCTTGTCCATCGCGGCGTGGCGTTCGTCGTCCCATTCGCCAAGGACGATCAGGTGCCGCTTGAGCCGCGCGATCGGATCGCCGAGCGGCCAGGCGCCGCGCTCCTCCGCCGAGCGATATTTGGTGGGATCGTCGGAGGTCGAATGCCCCTCGGCGCGATAGGTGAAATATTCGATCAGCGTCGGGCCATGATTGCCGCGCGCGCGCTCCGCCGCCCAATCGAGCACGGCGTAGCAGGCGAGGATGTCGTTGCCGTCGACGCGCAGGCTGGCGATGCCATAGCCGATGCCGCGCGCCGCGAAGGTGGTATTCTCGGCGCCCGCGATGCCCGAGAAGCTGGAAATTGCCCACTGATTGTTGATGACGTTGAGGATCACCGGCGCGCGATAGACGCTGGCGAAGGTGCAGGCCGAATGGAAGTCGCCCTCGGCGGTCGAGCCCTCGCCGCACCAGCAGGCCGCGATCCTGCTGTCCCCGCGCGAGGCGCTGGCCATCGCGAAGCCCACCGCCTGCGGATATTGCGTGGCGAGATTGCCCGAGATCGAGAAGAAGCCCGCGTCGCGCGCCGAATACATGATCGGCATCTGCCGGCCCTTGAGCCGATCGCCCGCGTTCGAATAGATCTGGCACATCATGTCGCCGATCGGCCAGCCGCGCGCGATCAGCAGGCCCTGCTGGCGATAGGAGGGGAAGCACATGTCGCCGCGATCCAGCGCATGAGCGGCGGCGATCGCCGTCGCCTCCTCGCCGGTGCATTTCATGTAGAAGCTGGTCTTGCCCTGGCGCTGGGCGCGATACATGCGCTCGTCGAACGCGCGGGTCAGCGCCATGTCGCGCAGCATCCGGCGGAGGCGATCCGCCGACAGGCGCGGGTTCCACGGGCCTTGCGCCGCGCCTTCGTCGTCGAGCACACGGATCAGCGCATAGGCATGATCGCGCATGCCACCCGGCAGCGCGTCGATCGGCGGCCGGGCGACGGCGCCCGCCGTACCGCGATCGAAATCGGCATAGTCCACCGCATCGCCGGGGCGGAAGCGCGGCTCCGGGACGTGAAGCGTGAGCGGCGGCAGGTTGCGGCGCGGCTGATCGGACATGCTCTCCATCCTCCTGCAACGCCCCTCGTCGGCGGTCGTTGCCGCATCGCACCGTTGTTAGATTATTTCAAGATCACGCAATTATGTTCGTGCGGACGGCGGCATCAAAGGGAGCGAGCAGATCGCGACGAGGCCGCCGCCGTCGCGGTTCCTCAGCTCGATGAAGCCGCCATGATCCTCGGCGATCGTCTGCGCGATCGTCAGGCCGAGCCCGATCCCGCCCGTGGTGCGATTGCGCGAGGGATCGCCGCGCACGAAGGGCTGGAACGCGCGCGACAGCATCTCTTCGGCCAGCCCCGGGCCATGATCGGCGATCTCGACCCGCGCCGCGGTGCCGTCGCCGCGCATCGAGACCTCGACGCGCTCGCCATAGGCCAGCCCGTTATCGATGAGGTTCTGGAACATCCGCTCCAGCCCCAGCGGATCGCCCTGGATGGTGAGCGCCACGGTCCCCGCAAGCTCGACCGCGCGCCCCAGATCACGGTCCTGATCGATGATCGCGCCGAGCAGCGCATCGAGGCGCACGGGCACGCGCTCCCCCTTGGCGCCGGTGTTGCGGACGAAGCCGATCGTCGCCGCCAGCATCGCGCGCATCTGCTCGACGTCGGCGAGTACCTTCTCGCGCATCGGCTCCCCGGCCTCCTCGATGCGGAAGGCGATCCGCGCGAGCGGCGTGCGCAGATCGTGCGCGATCGCCCCGATCATCGTCGTGCGCTCGCCGACATAATCGGCCAGCCGCGCCTGCATCCGGTTGAGCGCGTGAGCGGCGACGCGCAATTCGGCGGGCCCCTCCTCGACGAGTCCCGGCGCCTGCGGATCCGCTCCCAGCCTGTCGGCGGCTTCGGCGAAGCTGCGGATCGGCCGGGAAAGCGCGCCGGCGAACCACCAGGCGAGCGGGATCAGCGCGATCGCGCTGACCAGCAGCCACAGGATCATCCGCCGCTGCCATGGCGCGATCAAAGGCGGCGGCGGCGTCTCGGCGATCCGCCAGCCGCGCGGGGTCTCGACCGCCGCGATCAGCGGGGTGAAGAAGATAGTTTCGCCGTGCCGCACCGAAAAGGGCTCGCGCGATCGGCGGCGGAAGGGCGGCGATCCATCGGATCGGTCGGGCTCGAAGAACAGGCGCACCTGATCGTCGCGTCTGCCGAGCCGCTGCGCGAGCAGATGCGTGAGCGGCGCGTCGCTCACCATCCGCGGGCGGGGCGCGGGCGCCGCCTGTTGTAGCCTCACGTCGAGCTCGCGATCATGATCGCTGGCATCGCGGCGCTCGCCCGCCAGCGTGCCCGCGACTTCGAACAGGCGGTTGAATTGCGGGCGCGGCGGCGGGTTGACGAACAGCAGCAGGAAGCCCGCCGCCTGCGCGATCACCACCGCCGCGACCAGCAGGATCAGCACCTGCCAGAACACCGGCAGCGCGCGAAGCGAGCGGCGGCTCATCCCTCGACGCGCAACGTGAACATATAGCCCTCGTTGCGCACCGTGCGGATCGGATCGTCGGGCGAGAGCTTCTTGCGCAGCCGGCTGATCGTCACGTCGATCGCGCGATCGAAGACATCGCTGCCGAGGCCGCGCGCATGCTCGATCAACTGGTCGCGGCTCATCACGCGCTGCGGGCGATCGAGGAAGGCCGAGAGGATGCGGAATTCGCCGTCGGTCAGTTGCACCGACGCCGGCCCCGCGCGCTCCAGCGTGCGCTGCACGATATCCAGCGTCCATATGCCGAAGCGCCGGATCTTCCCCGCCGGGCCCGTCGAGGGAAGCTCGGCGCGCCGCCGCAGCACCGCGCGCACCCGCGCCAGCAGCTCGCGCGGATTGCACGGCTTGGCGACATAATCGTCGGCGCCGACCTCGAGCCCGACGATGCGATCGGTATCCTCTGCCATCGCCGAGAGCATGATGATTCCCGGACCCCCCGCGCCGCGCAGGCGGCGGAGGATCGAAAGCCCGTCCTCGCCCGGCATCATCAGATCGAGCACGACGAGATCGAAGGTCTCGCGGGTCAGCAGCCCGTCCATCGCCGCGCCGTCGGCCGCGCTTTCGACATGATAGCCGCTCGACGCCAGGAAATCGCTGATCAGCCCGCGCAGCTCGGGATCGTCGTCGACGACGAGGATGCGTTCGGTCATCGCGGCGGTCTGCCTTCGCGCTCTTCCTCGCGAAGCTCCTTCTCGCGGGCCCGGTCGGTGCCGCGCGGCTTCGGACGCGGGCGGCACGGGCCTTCGATCGCACGCTGAGCGGGCGTGCTGGGCAGGTCCTTCAGGGTGAGCACGCCGTTGCCGGCGGCGTCCAGCGTCTCGAAGCGGCGGCCCGCCGCGCCCGCGAACTCGCGTTCGGTGACGACGCGGTCGATATCGGCATCGGCGGAAGCGACGGGCTCGGGGATGTTCAGCCAGGAATAGCCGCCCGCCCCCATCGGCCCGCCATAATCGCTTTCGCCGTTGCGCGGCGCGCGGCGGCCGGGCGCCACCATCTCGCGGCCGCGCACCGCATAAAGCGCGATCTCCGGCGCGACATCGGCTTCGTAGGCGGTGATTTCCTCGGGCGTCAGGCGGCCGTCGTGATCGCGGTCGAGCAGCCGGAAGAAGCGATCGGCGTCGGCGACGAATTCGGCGCGGTCGATTCGCCCGTCGCGATTGCGATCGGCGGCGGTGAACCAGGCGGCCGAAGGATAGGCCTGCCCAGGCGCCGCCCGAAATGGCTCCCCCATCGGCGCGATGAAGATCGGCGGCGTACCCGGCCGCGCGCAATAAGGCGCGTCGGGCGGGAGGCGGTCGCGCGCCGTCGCGGGGGCGGCGGCGAGAATGCAGAGCAGGAAAGCGGGACGGATCATCTGCGGACGCTAGTAGCCCCGCAAGCTACCGGCAAATTGCAGCGCTGAAACAGCGAATCAGATCGATCGCTGCAACCGTTGCAGCAAGGCGCGAGCGGGGCTCGCGACCGGCCGCTCCGGCTCCGCGCCGGCATCGAGCCGCGCGACGCGCTGGTGGAGCTCGACGCCCGCCAGGATCAGCGCCCGTGCCTGAGCCGGAAAGTCGGCGAGCGCGGCGGGATCGACCGACGGCCCGTCCTCCAGCCGCCGCCGTGGATCGTCCGCTTCGCCTGCCGCCAGCTCCCCCGCCGCCACCGCCTTGCGCAGCAGCAGCCAAGCGATGATCTGCATCAGCCGGGTCGAGGCCTTGAGCGCCTCGCACGCCAGGAGGACGCGCTGCGCGGCGGAGAGCGCGGCGCGCTCGGCCGTACCCGCCTGATCGAAATAGCCGCGCGTCTCGTCGGCAAGCAGAAGCGCATCGGAATAGAGGCTTTCGATCAGCCTGGGAGTGATCGCTTCCGCGGCCAAGCCCTCCTCTCCGATCAGATCGATCCTTCGATCCAGCCCTTGAGCGCGCCCTTCGGCGCCGCGCCCACCTTGGTCGCGGCGGGAGCGCCATCCTTGAACAGGATCATCGTCGGGATGCCGCGCACGCCATAGCGCGCCGGCGCATCGGGATTTTCATCGATGTTGAGCTTGGTGATCGTCACCTTCTCGCCGAGCTCGTCCGAAAGCTCCTCCAGCGCGGGTCCGATCATCCGGCACGGGCCGCACCACTCCGCCCAGAAATCGACCAGCACCGGGCCGGACGCCTTGAGAACGTCGCTGTCGAACGAAGTGTCGGTGATCTTCTTGGTGGCCATCGTGGCATGCTCCTGTGCTTGAACCGATGTAGGGCGGCGTCGCGCCGCTCTCAACCATCGAAGACGAGCTTTTGCTGCGCAAGCTGCAAGCTGGGCTTGTACCGCGCGAGCAGCTCGTCGGGCAGCGCCAGCAAGGCGGGTGCCGCAGTGTAGAGCAAGGCCGCCTCGACGCGCCGATCGGGAAAGATCACGCGCAGCGCCTCGACATAAGCGGACATCTGGCGGAGGTGCGCCGGGGGGGCCGCCCCGGCCTCGGCCGGCACCGCGCGGCTCGTCTTGAAGTCGACGACCCGCACCCGCTCCGCCTCGACGAGCAGGCGATCGACCGTGCCCGCGACGACGATGCCGTCGCCCAGCACCGCCGCGATCGGCGCTTCGGAAAGCGAGGCGGGCGAGAAGATCGCGGCGAAATCCGGCGCGCCGATGATCGCGCATGCGTCCGCCGCGATCGCGCGCGCCGCGCTCTCCGTTTCCACGCCCGCCGAGCCCATCAGCCAGCGAATCGCCGCATCCTGCCTCCGATCGGACGGGATCGCGGGCAGCCGTTCGAACAGAGCGTGCAGCAGATGCCCCCGCCGGGCGGCCGCGCGCATCGCAGGCGTCGGCGGCGCCTGCGCGCTGTCGTCCTCGCTGGGCGACGAGGGCGCGAGCG
>NZ_CAHJXD010000193.1 GCF_903644055.1 Sphingomonas bacterium
GGTCTCGCAACCGCTCGGAATCACATCGGAACCCGGTCGTCCACCATTACGCTACCGTTCCGACACAGCCTCTTAGATTGATCCGTTCCTCCGCTTGTCCTGAGTAGGGATGGAGGCTGTCGAGAGCCCATATCGTACTTCGATACGAGCAGGAGCGGGTAGAACTGAAGCCACCCGACGCTAAATCTCGGCGATGATTTCGTGGAGCGCGCCGAGGCAGTCGGCGCCCATCCGCATCGATCGTTCCGCCGACCAGCCATATTCGGGATCGGGCAGCAGCAGATTGTCCTTGAACGGCATCTCCAGCGTCATCGCCACCGCGCCGAAGCGGTTGGCGACCTGGTTGGTCGACATGGTGAGATTGGCATTGCCTGGACCCGACGCCGGATAGCCATGCTCGACCTGGAAATCGGGCGATCGCCGCGCCAGCGTTTCGCGGTAGCGCCTGAACAGCGCGCCCTGGCGCTCGGTCCAGTTTGGGATACCCTCGAAGCCCGCGAGGAAGACGTAGGGAATCGCTTCGTCGCCATGGACGTCGATCGCGAAATCGACGCCGGTCTCGTCCATACGGTTGCGCACCGCGAGTATTTCGGGGCTGCGCTCCGGCGTGGGATCGTGCCATTCGCGGTTGAGGTTCACGCCCGCCGCGTTGGTGCGGAGATGGCCGCGACGGGAGCCATCGGGATTCATGTTGGGCACGATGTGGAACGTCGCCTCGCGGCGCAGCACGCGCGCGGCGGGATCGTGCGCGTCGGTGAGCTTGCGCAGCGCGCCTTCCATCCACCATTCCGCCATGGTTTCTCCGGGGTGCTGGCGCGCATACAGCCACACCTGCCTGCCGCCCTCGCCCAACGACAGACAATCCATCTCCTGCCCGTCGAGCGTCGTTCCGAGCGAGCGGTAACGCACGCCGGGCAGTGCCGCGGTTCGCGCCACCAGCTCATGGTGGCGCTCCATCGAATAAGGCGCGAAATAAGCGAACCAGAGGTTGTCGCTCGTGGACTTATGCCGGATCGTGATGACGCCATCGGCGTAGTGCGTCGATGCCAGACGCCATGCCGCGCGATCCTCGGAGACGCGCGCCGCATAGTCGGGCCAGCCGAACGGATAGGCGGACTTGGCCCCGTTGAGGATGTTGAGTTCGATCTCCTGACCCGCGCTTCCGGTGACTCTGAAATAGAACCATTGGTAGAAATCGGACTGGTTGTCGGCCACGATTTCCAGATCGGCGCGCGGGCCATCGATCCTGACAACACGTATGTTGCCCCCGTCGAACCGGGACGAGACGGCGATGCTCACTTGACGGTCACGGTCCGTCCCGATTCACCGGGGAAACCGCTGAACAGCGCGGTGGCCAGCCGCTGTACCGTGGCCTTGGGATCGGCGGCGGGCGAGCCGGCGCTGACGGAGGTTTCGGCGCGGCCCTCCCACACCACCGAGGCATCCGACCGCCGCTTGATCTGGACGATCAGCCGCGTGGCGACGATCTCCGTGCTTCGCGGCTTGCCGATGGGAAAGCTGATGCCGCCCCCCACGCCGCCACGATAGCCGTAACTGCCGCCGCCGATGCCGATCGAAATCGGCGAGCCACGGCTCAGCGTCTCCCGCGATCCCCGTTCGACGACGATCGCGGCAACCTGCTCGGACCGGGCGACTCCGGGTGCCTCGGTAAAGCCCAGCCGCGCGAGCTCGGCGCCGACGATCGAGGCGTAGCTCTGGAATTCGAGGCTGCCACGGTCCGCGGGCAGGATCGGCTCCACCGCGATCTGGCCCGGCGCCACCCTCTGATCGAGGTGGAAGCGCGTCACCCGCGTGACCGGTGTCGTGGTACAACCGCCAAGCGCTAGCGCGGCCAGGCTGGCGGCCACGAGGATCCTGCTCTTCATATCGCTCTCCCTGGCAATGTTCATTCCGGCAACGTCCTATCGCGCGGTTGGATGCAAAAGCCAGGCGCACGACCTCCACCTTGACTTGGGCAAGTCCAATCCGTAACGCGCGGCCCTCATCAAAACCCAAAGTTCGAGGGCAGGCGTTCCGGCCATGAAGATTCGCAATTCGTTAAAGTCGCTCAAGGGCCGGCACCGGGACAATCGCGTGATTCGCCGCCGTGGCCGCACCTATGTGATCAACAAGACCAATCGTCGCTTCAAGGCGCGTCAGGGCTGATCACGCAGCCAGGCGGCTTAGAGTCGGTGTTGTCGACGTTGAGCGCTCGTCACCCCGGCCTTGAGCCGGGGTCCCGCTACCTGCCGACGCTGAAGAAGAAGCGGGACCCCGGCTCAAGGCCGGGGTGACGTTTCAACTTGAACGATAGCCTTTAGAACGGCCGAATTTCCTCGTTCACCATCAGCCATGCCGGGGCGTGACGTGGCGGTGTCTCGGCCTCCAGGGTCCAGCGTTCGCCTTCGTCGCTGAAGCAATTGTCGGCGAAAACCGCGCGGCAGGGCTCGTTGAAGGGCGTCTGCACCAGTTGGCCGCTGATCACCCCGGACCCGAGGTGCCGCACGGCATTCAGCATCGCGACCTCGATCGCATAGCCGAACACCCGGCAACTGAGCACGAAATGGATGATCTCCATCGTCTCGGCGCGCAGTTCCGCCACCAGCACGCAGACGATCCCCATGTCGCCGAAACGATCGGCGGCCGATGCGATCAGGACGCGGCTGTTCGGATCGGCATGCGCCGCCGCGATCTCCGCGCGGGTCACGCGGCTGCCGGCGGTGTTGAACTGGTTGGTGCGGTTGATGAGCTCGGCGACGCGGACGAGATCGCCCTCCCCGGCTTCCCGGATCGTCGTCGCAAGGCCGAGCTGCGCCAGCGCGGCCGCGCTTTCGGCCTCGGCATCGGCAACCTCGCTATCGAGAAACTCGCGCCGCTGATCGCGCTGCCGATAGAAGGACGTGCGATCGCTGTCGGATTCGGGCAGCCACGACGCCCATTGATCGAGCGCTTCCCAGCTTCGCGCATCCAGCGCATCAAGCGTGAGCAGCCCCGGAAACGCCTCCCCCACCAAAGCGCGCTCGTCGCTGCGATCATCGATGAACACGAAATCCTTGGGCTTGAGGTTGAGATGCTCGGCGATCCGCCGCATGTTGAGCACCTTGGGATCCCAGTTGATCTGCGAGGAGACGAAATCCTCATGTCCCAGCAGGGCGCCATCGCCCCAGATCACCTTCCGCCGATCATTCTTCGAATTGATGGCGAGGACGATGCCCTTGTCTTTCAATCGCCGCAGGATCGCCTGGCGATCGCGGTGGTGGGAAACGCCGTTGCCCTCCCCGATCACCCCATCCCATAACGTATTGTCGAGATCGCAGACGACCAGCTTGCGCTTCATCAGCGCGCCATGGACATAAAGGATATGTGCATAGGCGGCGGCCACCTCGCGCCCGAAAACCGCCGGATGCTGAAGATCGGCGGTGTAGAAGGCGCGCCCGGCCTCCCATATGCCGAGGCTGTCGACGATGCGCCGTTCATCGAAGACGAAGACGTGCCGGATCGAGCGCGCATTGGCCTTCGCGACCATCGCCTCGATCGCCGCATTGACGATCGGCAGCGCGGTCCGCCGGACGCGCCTGGTCGCCGCCAGCCGTATCCGATCGCTCGCCCGCGCCTGATGGCGGTAAATGCCGCCGGCGTTGTGGATGAAGATGCTGGATTCGAAGAGTTGGGCAAGCAGGTCGAGCGTCGCTTCGACCGGGGCGATCGCCTCCTTCGCCTGCGCGTGAAGCTTGGCGGAAGACCAGGCCGCTGAGCGCGGATGCATCAGCCGGGCCCAGGCGGGGGTGAATTCATAGGTCAGCGGACTATAGAAAACGACATCGAAGGTGCGATCGGAGAGCTTGGCGATCTGCGCGCGCTGGTCCGCCGAATCCTTGCTCGCGATGAAGAAGGGCTGCAACGCAATGCCCCATTCGGCGAGCGCCGGTGCCAGAAATCCGACGACATCCAGATAGAGGCAATCGCCCACGAACAAAACGCGCACCGAACGATCGGTATCGGCCAGCAGCACCTGATCGACTTCGTCGAGCGCCGAGGCGATCGCGGCGAGCGCGTCCGTCCGCAACACCGCCAGCTCATCGACGATCGCGGTGCGATCCGCGGTCTGCACCTCGGCGATCAGCCGGCGATGCGCGGCGGGATCGAGCTCCGGACGGAAGAATTGCTTGATCCGTTCACCGATCATCAACTGCCGATAGGTGGCATCCCCGGTATCGAGATAGGTCGCGAGATAATCGACGAACGCGCCCTTCTCCTCTTCCGCGAACCGCTCCGGATCGGCGGCATAGCGATCGGCATATTTTTCCCAGTCTGAAACGATCGCGGCGAGCCGGCGGGACAGGGCCGAACGCGCTCCCCGAAGAGCTACGGCGGCGTCGTGCCTCGCGGCGTTTTGGGAGATGAGCGGCTCGATCGTGGCCATTTCCGGGGAATTTAAGCCGTGGCGGAGATGGAGGCAAGGCGCGCGCGGCTTTGCCTCATCGCAGCTTGTCCAGCTCATCGCCGGCGAGCCGCTGAACGTGTAGCATGTTGGTCGAGCCGGGGCGTCCGAACGGTACGCCGGCCATTATCACGATACGATCGCCCGCCTTGGCGAGGCCATGGCGAAGCGCCATGCGCTTGGCCTTGCCGACCATCTGCTCGAAATCGCCCACGTCGCGCGTCTGGACGGCGTGCGCGCCCCACAGCAGCCCGAGCCGCCGCGCGGTCGACAGCTTCGGCGTCAGCACCAGCAACGGCACGTTCGGCCGATCGCGCGCGATGCGCCGCGCCGAGGAGCCCGAGCTGGTGAAGCAGATGATCGCCCGCGCGCTCACCGTATCGGCGATATCGCGCGCGGCCTGGCTGAGCGCGTCGGCGGTGGTCGCATCGGGCAGCGTCTCGGTAAAATGCACGCGCGCATCGAAGCTCGGATCGCTCTCCACGGCCATCGCGATGCGATCCATCATCGCGACCGATTCCTCGGGCCATGCACCGGCCGCGCTCTCCGCCGACAGCATCACCGCGTCGGCGCCGTCGTAGATCGCGGTGGCGACGTCGGAAACCTCGGCGCGGGTCGGGGTCGGCGAGACGATCATCGATTCGAGCATCTGCGTGGCGACCACCACCGGCCGCCCCATGCGGCGCGCGCTCGCGACGATCCTCTTCTGCGCGAGCGGCACCTGCTGGGGCGGCAGCTCGACGCCGAGGTCGCCGCGCGCGACCATCACCGCATCGGCCAGCTCCAATATCTCCTCAAGCCGCTCCATCGCCGCCGGCTTCTCGATCTTGGCGAGCAGAGAGGCCTTGCCGCCGATCAGCCGGCGCGCCTCGGCCACGTCTTCGGGACGCTGGACGAACGAGAGCGCGATCCAGTCGGCCGCCTGCTCCAGCGCGAAGGTCAGATCGCGCCGATCCTTCTCGGTCAGCGCCGCCATCGGCACCACCACATCGGGCACGTTGAGGCCTTTGGAGTCCGAAAGAATGCCGCCCACCTCGACCCGCGTTTCGATGCGATCCGCGCCCGCCGAAAGCACGCGCAGCACGAGCTTGCCATCGTCCAGCAACAGCCGCGCGCCGACCTTCAGCGCGGCGAAGAGCTCGGGATGCGGCAGGCGCACGCGCGCCGCATCGCCGGGCGCGTCGTCGCGATCGAGCACGAAGCCCGCGCCCGTTTCCAGCATCGTGCGCCCGCCCTCGAACCGCCCGACGCGAAGCTTGGGACCTTGCAGATCGAACAGGATCGTGGAGGGGCGCCCGGTCTCTTTCTCGATCGCGCGAATGGCGGCGACGAGCGGCTCCTTATCGGCATGGCTGCCGTGGCTCATGTTGATCCGAAACGCATCGGCGCCGGCAAGCATCAGCTTGCGGATCATCTCCGGCGACGTCGATGCCGGGCCCAATGTCGCCAGCACGCGCACCTTGCGGCCTCTGGGCACGATCTTGATGGCCAAGCTCGTCTCTCGCTTAATGCTTTGAGGGAAGACGGCCGTTATGAGCCGTAAAGCTTACGATGCAACCCACAAGCGCGGTCCCGACCGGCGCAGAAGCAGGGTTGCCGCATCGAAAAGGCGGTGCTAGCAGCCCCGCTCCCCGAGAGGCCCGGCCTCTCCGATTGGCGCCGAGCGGGCGTAGCTCAGGGGTAGAGCACGACCTTGCCAAGGTCGGGGTCGAGGGTTCGAATCCCTTCGCCCGCTC
>NZ_CAHJXD010000194.1 GCF_903644055.1 Sphingomonas bacterium
CGAAATCGGCGCCGAGCAGCGCGGCCATGGCGCCTTCGCCCGCCGGCACCGCCGCCTGCATCGCCCGCCCGCGCAGCCTGAGCAGCCGCGCCGTCGTCGCAAGATCGAAGGCCTGCGCGGCGGCGAGCGCGCTATACTCGCCGAGGCTGTGGCCCGCGACATATTCGGCCTTTTCGGCGAGGCGGATTCCGCCCTCCTTCTCCAGCACCGCCAGTACCGCGAGCGAATGGGCCATGATCGCCGGCTGGGCGTTTTCGGTCAGCGTCAGGTCGTCGGCCGGGCCCTGCGCCATCAGCTTCGCGAGCGATGCCCCGAGCGCATCGTCGACCTCCTCGAACACCGCGCGCGCCGCGGCGCTGGCGGCGGCGAGATCGACCCCCATGCCGACCGCCTGGCTGCCCTGCCCGGGAAAGATGAATGCGCGCACCCGCCGACCTCGCTAACGAAAGTCCGGCGGTTAGAAAGCGTCGCGCCCGCTGGCAAGGGAGAGGCCGAATGCACAGACGGATGGTGATCGCGGGCGGCGTCGCGCTGCTCGCTTCGGCGGGCCGCGCGCTGCCGCCGCGGCTGCGCGATCGGATCGCGGCGTTGGAAGGGGAGATTGGTGGGCGGATCGGTCTCGCAATATTCGACACCGGCGATCGCGGCCGCTTCGGGTGGCGCGGCGACGAGCGTTTTCCGATGTGCAGCACCTTCAAATTCCTGCTCGCGGCGCATATCCTGGCGCGGGTGGACCGGGGACTGGAGAGGCTCGATCGCGTGCTGGCCGTCACCCAGGCCGATCTGCTTAGCTATGCGCCTTTCACCAAGACACGCGCCGGCGGCAGCGCGACCATCGCCGAACTGTGCCATGCGGCGATCACGATCAGCGACAATACGGCGGCGAACCTCTTGCTCGCGGCATCCGGCGGGCCTGCCGGGCTTACCGCTTTCCTGCGCGGCATCGGCGACCGGACCAGCCGGCTCGACCGCACCGAGCCGACGCTCAACGAAGCCGCCCCCGGCGATCCGCGCGACACGACGACGCCGTGGGCGATGATCGGCTGCATGGAGCGCCTGTTGCTGGGCAAATTGCTCTCGCCCGCCAGCCGCACGCGCCTCACCGACTGGATGCTCGCCTGCGAAACCGGCGGCGCCAAGTTTCGCGCCGGGCTGCCCCGGGAATGGCGGATCGCCGACAAGACCGGCTCGGGCGAGCATGGCAGCGACAATGACATCGCGCTGCTCTGGCCGCCCGCGAGACCGCCGCTGCTCGTCGCGAGCTACCTCACCGGCTCCGATCGTCCGACCACCGAAACCAGCGCGATCCACGCGCGGATCGGCACGCTGCTCGCACGGTCGATCTGAACATGCGGTGCCGGCCTGCAACCGGCACCGCATTGCCCGATCAGAAGCGGAAGTTCGCGGTCGCGCTGACGTTGTGGGTCACGAACCGCGAATGGCTGCGCATGAAGTCGGTGCCGGCGGCATTGGCCAGGATGAACGGGTTGGTCGCCGGCTGCGTGCCGCGCGAAACGTGCAGCCTTGCGCCATCATCCTTGAGGCTGGTGTAGAGATACACGACCCCGATCGAGAGATGCCGGTCGACCTTCTGTTCGACGCCACCGCCGCCCCGGTAACCGAAGACATGATCGTCGCCGAATTCGCTGTAGGAATTGGCCGCGTTGGTCGATCGGAAGCTGTTTTCCATCTTCGCCCAGACGACGCCGGCGGTGCCGTAGACCAAGGTCTTGCGCGAGGCGCCGAGCGCATAGCCGACGCGACCGCGCAGTCCGTAATTCTCGCGCATCCGCCGTGTCATCGTATAGGATGCCGGCGTCGTGCTGAACGCGGAAACCGAATCGTTGGCGAAACCATAGCCGGCTTCGGCAATGGCCCCGACGACGACCTTGCCGAGATCGAAATCATAGCCGGCCTGGATGCCGAAATCGAGGCTGTCCTCGTCTTTTACGCAGCCCGCGGCGGGGGTGGCACCGCGCGCCTTGCCACCGCAAAAACCGGGTGAGAAAGCGTCGGCACCCGTTGTCGTGCGCACCGTATCGCCGAAGCGGCCATCCAGATTATTATCGAAGTTGATGCGTTCGTCGCCGTCGCCGGGCTGGAAGCTGTAGCCGGCGCGGACGCCCGCATAAAAGCCGGTCCAGCTCGTGGGCTGGCCGGATTGCGCGAACGCCGGAGTCGCTGCTGCGATCGCCGCCGCGCCGAGAATGATCCTGTACATTGAAAAGCTCCCTGAATTGCGGCCCGTTGCCGATGGCAGGGGCACATACGTGCGAGCGGCCGATCCAGATTGCCGGCGGCAAAAATAAACGGCTGCGGTGTGAACTTGCCTTCCGCGCGCAATTCGGCCATAGGCGCCGTCAACCGGGCGGAGGCTCCAAGCCTTTCCGCCCGGTTTTGATTTCGAACGACAGCCGGAGGGGCGCCGCGATGGTCGCGGACGCCAGCGATCGGCCAAAGACAGGACGTAACGGCATGGCTCTCTACGAGCATGTGTTTCTCGCGCGTCAGGATCTGGCGCAAGCCCAGGTCGACGCGCTGGCGGAAGCCGCCACCAAGATCGTCGCGGATGGACAGGGCAAGGTCGTCAAGACCGAGGCCTGGGGCCTCCGTTCGATCGCCTATCGCATCGCGAAGAATCGCAAGGCGCATTATGTGATGCTCGAGATCGACGCGCCCGCGGGCGTGGTCGCCGAGCTCGAGCGCCAGACCGCGATCAACGAGGATGTGATCCGCTACATGACCGTGCGCGTCGACGCGCACGAAGCCGGCCCTTCGGCGATGATGCGCCGTGGCGAGCGCGATCGGGAACGCGGCCGCGAGCGCGGCGGCGATCGGGATCGCGGCGATCGCGGTGGCGATCGGGATCGTCCCCGTCGCGACGATGGCGACCGGGGCGGCGATCGGGGTGGCGACCGTGGCGGCTACGGCCGCGACGCGGCTTAAGGAGAGATCAAGATGGCACGTGCCTTTTTCCGCCGCCGCAAGAGCTGCCCCTTCTCCGCGAAGGACGCGCCCCGGATCGATTACAAGGATGTCCGCCTGCTCCAGGGTTTCGTCTCGGAGCGCGGCAAGATCGTGCCGAGCCGCATCACCGCGGTTTCGGCCAAGAAGCAGCGCGAGCTCGCCCAGGCGATCAAGCGCGCGCGGCATATCGGGCTCCTGCCCTACCTCGTTAAGTAAGGAGCCTTTCCGATGGATGTGATCCTGCTCGAACGCGTCGAGAAGCTCGGCCAGATCGGCGACGTCGTCTCCGTGAAGACGGGGTTCGCGCGCAACTTCCTCCTGCCGCGCAAGAAAGCGCTGCGCGCCAACGAGGCCAACAAAAAGGTCTTCGAGGCGAACAAGGCGAATATCGTCGCCGAGAATGCCACGCGCCGTTCGGAGGCCGAAGCGGCTTCGAAGGGCATCGAGGGCAAGACGCTGACGCTGATCCGTCAGGCCTCGAACACCGGCCAGCTCTACGGCTCGGTTTCGGCGCGCGATCTCGCCGATCTGCTCGTCGAGGATGGCGCCAAGGTCGCCAGGAACCAGGTCATCCTCGATCGCCCGATCAAGGCGATCGGCGTAACCGAGGTCAAGATAGTCCTCCATCCCGAAGTGTCGCTGACGATCAAGGTCAACGTCGCGCGCTCGCCCGAAGAGGCCGAGATGCAGGCGCAGGGCGTCGACGTGATGGCGCAGATGTTCGAGCGCGACGAGGCGGGTTTCACCGAAGCCTATGACCCCAACGCCGAACCCGGCGAGATCCAGAGCGACGCCGGCCCCGCCGACGAAGCCTGATCTTTCAGAGTTGAACGATGGAAGAGGCCGTCCGGAGCGATCCGGGCGGCCTTTCCTTTCCTTCCGTAATTCCCGCTTTCGCGGATGACGGATCGGAGCCGGGATGACGAACGGGGGTTGAGCGGCTAGGCTGCCGACGTGCCCGAATCCCCGCCCTATCGCGTCCTGGCGCGCAAATATCGTCCGCAGACGTTCGGGGAACTGATCGGGCAGGATGCGATGGTCCAGACGCTGGGCAATGCGATCAGGCGCGACCGGCTGGCGCACGCCTTCCTGCTCACCGGCGTGCGCGGGGTGGGCAAGACCTCCACCGCGCGGCTGATCGCCAAGGCCTTGAACTGCATCGGGCCCGACGGCGGCGGCGGGCCGACGATCGATCCCTGCGGCGTCTGCGAGCCTTGCGTGGCGATCGCCGAGGGGCGGCATATCGACGTCGTCGAGATGGACGCCGCGAGCCACACCGGCGTCGACGATATCCGCGAGATCATCGAGGCGGTGCGCTATTCGGCGGTGGCGGCGCGCTACAAGGTCTATATCATCGACGAAGTCCACATGCTTTCCAAGAACGCCTTCAACGCGCTGCTGAAGACGCTGGAGGAGCCGCCGCCGCACGTGAAATTCCTGTTCGCGACGACCGAGGTCAACAAGGTGCCGGTGACGGTGCTGTCGCGCTGCCAGCGGTTCGATCTCCGGCGCATCCCCGCCGATCTGCTCGCCGGCCATTTCGCCAGGGTGGTCGCGGCCGAGCAGGTGCAGGCCGAGCCCGAGGCGCTGGCGCTGATCGCGCGCGCGGCGGAGGGATCGGCGCGCGACGGGCTTTCGATCCTCGATCAGGCGATCGCGCATGGCGCGATGGAGGAAGCGGGGGTCAGCGCCGATCAGGTGCGCGACATGCTAGGCCTTTCCGATCGCGGTGCCGTCCGGCGGCTGTTCGGCAGCCTGCTGGAAGGCGACGTGCCCGCGGTGCTGGCCGCGATCGAGGCGCAGCATGCGCTGGGGGTCGAGCCCGCGGCCTTGCTCAAGGGGCTGCTGGAGACGGTCCACGGCATCACGCGCGCCAAGGCGGGCGGGCGCGTCGATCCGGCGCTGTCGGTCGAGGAGCGCGAAGCGTTCGCCGATTGGGCGAGCCGGCTCGGCTATGCGACGCTGCATCGGCTGTGGCAGCTCCTGCTCAAGGGGCATGGCGAGGTGACGGGCGCGGCGCTGCCGCAGGAGGCCGCCGAGATGGCGCTGCTGCGCGTGCTGCACGCGGGCCAGATGCCCGACCCGCAGGAACTCGCGCGCCGCCTGCAAGCCAGCGAGACGATCGCGGCGCC
>NZ_CAHJXD010000195.1 GCF_903644055.1 Sphingomonas bacterium
TGGTCGAGGCCGATCCGATCGGCGGCGCGCTGCGCTTCGCGCTGCCGGAGGGCGCGAGCGACGCGCCGATGCGCGGTGGCGGCCCGCGCAAGGATCGCCGCCCGGTGGGACGCAGGGGCCGGCCCGCGAACATCCGCCACCGCTGAACCGCACCTCGTCCCGAGCGGCCGCGACGGGCGGCGGCGGAAGCGGTTGCATTCTGAAGCCCGGCAGGCTTTGAGGCCGGAGCGCCGAATCTGGAGCCGATCGCTGTCGATCACCATGTATCTTCGCAATCGGATCATGGCGGGCGCCCGACGGCGGCGGCACGATATGCTGGTGCGCGACGCGCTGCTCGCGGTGGCGGATTTCCCTTTCCCGCGGCCACTGCGCCAGGCGGGGCTGGAGCGCGAGCTGGTCGTCTCGCTGACCTCCTTTCCGCCGCGCTACCCGACGCTCGCCCTGACGCTCAAGAGCCTGCTCGCGCAATCGACCGCGCCCGATCGCATCCTGCTGTGGATCGCGCATGACGATTTCGCCCGCCTGCCCGAGACGGTAACGTCGCTGCAAGGCGATATTCTGCAAATCCTGCCTTGCGACGATTTGCGATCATACGGCAAATTGCTGCCGGCGCTGGCGGCCTTTCCCGATGCGCATGTCGTCACCGCCGACGACGATCTCTTCTACCCGCGCGACTGGCTGGCGACTTTGATCGAGACCCACCGCGCGCATCCTGCGCACATCGTCTGCCGGCGCGCGCATATGGCGGCGTTCCGGCGCGACGGATCGATCAGGCGCTACAACGACTGGGATTATGAGACGCGGCGCGAGCGCGCGACCGGCCCGAACGAAGCCCTGTTCCCCACCGGCGTCGGCGGAGTGCTCTATCCGGCCGGGAGCCTGCCGGAGGAGACGTGGGACGTGGCCGCGATCCGCACGCTCTGTCCCTATGCCGACGACATATGGTTCTTCTGGATGGCGCGCCGCGCCGGGATCGGCCACGTTCGGACGCCAGGCCGCTTCGATATCGTGGATTGGCCGGGCTCGCAGACGATCAGCCTCAACAGCGCGAACGTCGCCGCGAAGGGCAATGATGCGCAGCTTGCCGCGATGGAAGCCGCGTTCGGCTTTGTGGGCGGCAAGCGATGAACGCAGAGACCCCCAGCCTCGGCAGCAAGGCCGCGAGCAGCGCGGTGTTCACCGGCGCTTCGCAGATCATCCGGCTGGTGCTGACGACACTTTCGACGATCGTCGTCTCGCGGATGCTGGCGCCCGCCGATTACGGCATCGTCGCGATGTCGGCGCCGGTCGCGGGCTTCCTGCTGATGTTCCAGGATATGGGGCTGACGCAGGCGGTGGTGCAGAGCAAGACGATCTCGCACGCCGAATCGAACGGGCTGTTCTGGATCAACATCGGCATATCGGCGCTGGTCGCGCTGGTGCTGGTGATCGCGGCGCCGTTCGTCGGCCAATTCTATGGCGAGCCGCGCGCCGGGGTCGTCACCGCGGTGACGGCGATCTCGGTGCTGCTCACCGGCACCTCGCTCCAGCATGCCGCGCTGATGAACCGCGACATGCGTTTCGGCACGCTGGCGAGCGTCGACATCGCCAACGTGCTGGCGACCTTTCTCGTCACCGTCGCCGCGGCGCTGCTGCTCCACAATTACTGGGCGCTGGTGATCGGCACCACGGTGGGGACGCTGGTGCAGGTCGCACTGCTGTGGGGCCTCGACGGCTGGCGGCCGACGCTGCCGATCACGCTCAAGGGCACCAGGGAGATGGCGCGCTTCGGCGGCAATCTCACCGGCTTCAACCTCACCAACTTCGTCTCGCGCAACCTCCCCAACGTGCTGATCGCGCGCTTCACGGGCGCGGCGGCGCTGGGGCTTTACGATCGCAGCTACAAATTGATGATGCTGCCGTTGAACAACATCAACGCGCCGCTCGGCCGCGTGATGCTGCCGGTACTGAGCCGGTTGCAGGACGATCCGGTGCGCTATCGCCGCGCCTTCCTGCTCGCGATCCGCGCGATGATGCTGATCTCGATCCCCGGCATCGCGGTCTCGATCGCGACCAGCGACGGGCTGATGATCTTCCTGCTCGGGCCGACGTGGGGCGGGGCGGGGCCGATCTTCTTCTGGCTGGCGCTGACCGGGCTGATCCAGCCGGTCGCCAACGCCACCGGCTGGCTGTTCATCAGCAGCGGGCGCGGCGGGCCGATGCTGCGCTGGGGGCTGTTCTCGGCCATCGTCTCGATAATCGGCTTCGTCGTGGGGCTGCGATGGGGGGCGGTGGGCGTCGCCGCCTCGATCTTCTTCACCGCGCTGATGCGCGTTCCCCCGCTCTATGCCTATTGTGTGAAGGGCACGTCGGTGCGGCAGCGCGATCTCTATGTGGCGATGGTCAATCCGCTGATCGGCGCGGCGATCGCCTGGGCGATCGCGCACGCGCTGCTGCCCTATCTGGCCACGGGGCCTTTGCTGTGCGTGGCGCTGCCCGCCGCCTATCTGGTCGCCTTCCTCGTCAATCTCATGACGCGCGATGGCCGCGAATTGCTGTCGACGCTGGCGCGGCTGGTGCGATCGACGATGAGCAGCCTGGCCAGCCGGCTGATGCCGAGGAAGGCGCGGTGAGGCCCAAGCGCCGCATCCGCCGGCTGAGCCATGTCGTGCCGCGCGGGCTGCGCTATCGGGTGGCGCGCGCGATGGGCTCGAAGTGGGGATATCATCCCTCGGTCGAGGTCGAGGCGCATGTCGCGCTGCTGGGGTGCGAATTGCTCGGCGAGGTCAAGGTCGGGCTCTACAGCTACGCCAATCTGTCGCTGCTGCGGAACGTCACGATCGGGCGCTTCTGCTCGATCGGGCGGCGCTGCTCGATCGGGGCGGCGCTGCACAGTATAAACACGATCACCACGCACCCGATCGGCCGCCCCGCCGATTTCCTCTCCGAGGTGATGACCGAGATCGGCAACGACGTGTGGATCGGCGACAATGCCGTGGTGATGCCGGGACGCAGGATCGGCGATGGCGCGATCATCGGCGCGGGCGCGGTGGTGACGAAGGACGTGGCGCCTTATGCGATCGTCGTCGGAGCACCGGCGCGGCTGCTGCGCTGGCGGTTCGAGCCCGAGGCGATCGCCGCGCTCGGCCGCGCGCGATGGTGGCGCTACGGCACGGCGGCGATCGATGGACTGGCGCGGCCCGAGGTCGAAGCCGTGCTCGCCCGGATCGGGGGGCAGCACCTCGCCGAGCGGCCGATCCGCTATCGCCGGCTGCCCAAGGAGTGAGCGCTATGGTCCGGAGCATCCTGCTGTCGCTTCTCGCCCTGCTGGCGATGCCGGCGCAGGCGGCGGGCTGGAAATTGGTGTTCCAGGACCAGTTCGACGGCGCCACGCTCGATCGCGGCAGATGGGCGACGCGCTACATCTACGATCACGAGACCAGCGATCATTTCAACGACGAGGCGCAGGTCTTTCGCGACGCCGGCAACCATGTGCTCAACAACGGCGTGCTTTCGCTGGTGGCGCGGCCCGTGGGTGGCGGGCGGTTCGAATCGGGCATGATCCGGTCGCGGCAGACCTTCTATTACGGCTATTTCGAAGCGCGCGTCTTCCTGCCCAAGGGCAAGGGGATCTGGCCTGCCTTCTGGCTCAACCCGGATTATGACGCGGACGGCAAGCTCAACTGGCCCCCCGAGATCGACATCTTCGAATATGTCGTCAACGGGCGCGACGATACCGCCAGCATGGTCCATTCGGCGGCCTCCAACTATCCCGCCGACGCCTCCGTCGATTATGCCTACACCGATCCCGCCTACACGCGCCGCATCCGCGACTATGTCGCCAAGGCGCCGCTCAACGAAGGCTGGCACGTCTTCGGGCTCGCCTGGGCGCCGGACAAGATCAGCGTCTTTCTCGACGGCAGACGGCTCTACACGCGCGCCTATCGCTGGCTGCGCAAGGATGGAACGCTGGGCGGGCCGGCGCACATCCTGCTCAACTTCTCGGTCGGCGGGCATTGGGCGGGGCGTTACGGGATCGACGAGAGCGCCTTCCCGCAGGCGTTGCGCGTCGATTACGTCCGCGTCTGCCAGATCAGCCTCGGCGCCGACGGCGGACGGGATTGCGGGGGCAGCGCGGTCACGCCCGATCCCAGGCTGTTCGGCTATCGGACCGCGCTGAACGATCTGCCCAAGCCGGTGATCGGCGCGGCCGAGGTGCGCGCCAAGGCGGACGGCGCGGCGGTGACGCTGCCGATCACGCTGCCGGCCGGGTTCAAGCCGGACCGCATGCTCAAGGTGACATTGTCTGGCGCGGGTTCGGGCGCGGGTAAAGCGATCGCGTCCGCCAATGTCCCCGTCTCGGGCAGCGGCAAGATCCTGCCGCGCCTGTCGCTGTCGGCGGGCCGGTTGCCGCGCGGGAGCTATTCCCTGACCGCCGAGTTGCTCGCGGGCGGGGCGCCGACGC
The DNA here is from genome assembly GCF_903644055.1 of Sphingomonas bacterium. Lineage (GTDB taxonomy): Bacteria > Pseudomonadota > Alphaproteobacteria > Sphingomonadales > Sphingomonadaceae > Sphingomonas_I. The sequence goes on from NZ_CAHJXD010000195.1 coordinate 4,445, forward strand.
CGCTGGTCTGCGCGGGACCGGAGCCGATGGCGAAGGCGCTGTCGTGCCGGATCGGGACGCTCAGGATCGGCGGTTGACGAGAGCTGCGGCGATCGCGCTTTCGAACCGATCGGCGACGCGTTCGAGCTCGAAGGTCCGCTGCGCATAAGCGCGGCCCTTCGCGCCTGTGTCGGCGCGCCGGGCGGGGTCATCGATCAACGCACGCGCCGCGGCGATCAGGCCCGCCGAATCGCCCGCGTCCACCACGATGCCCGCGCCCGCCTGCGCGATCACGGTAGCCCCCTGATTTTCGGGCGGCGACGCCAGCAGGATCGGCCGCCCCGCGCAGAGATAGCTCAAGATCTTGGAGGGTACGCAAAAGCGGCCCGCGTCCTTTTCGAGCAATGCCAGCAGGATATCCGCCGCGCCGAGCATGTCCGGAAAATCCTCGACCGGCTGGAAAGCTTCGACGCGGATGTTCGGCCGGGCCTTCCGCGCGAGCTCGGCCTGGATCTGCGTCAGCCCGACGCCGCCGCCCGCGATCACGATGCGGACATCGGCGCGATCCGCCAGCGCATCGGCGAGATCGACGAGCATCAGCGGATTATGCTTGGCGCCCAGCGTCCCCGAATAGAGGATCGTGATCCCCTCCGCATAACCGTGCGCCGCCGCCCACCGATTATCGCGCGGGCGCGTCGGGATGGCATCGAGCGCCCCCCAATTGGAGATCACGCTGACCGAGCGCGGCCGCATACCGAGCGCCTCGGCCTCGTCGGCGAAATCGTCGCTGATCAGCACGGCGGCGTCGCTCCGGCGGACCAGCCTGCGCTCCAGCCGCTGGTAGCGGAGCGCGATCAGCCGGCCGAGCCCCCTCCAGCGTCCCCCTATCTGCGCCATGATCAGGGGGCTGATCATGTCCTGCATCCAGAAGACGAAGGCCGCGCCGCCGCCTCGGCTCGCGGCGAGGAGGCGCGCCTGCGCATCGAGCGGCGTGTTGCCCGAGATCACCACGTCCGGCCGGAAGCCGGCGATCGCTTTGGCGGCGACCGCGCCATATGCGCGATCGAGCTTGAGCCGCGTGACGAGCTTGCTCTTGTCATAGGTTCCCGAGACATTGAGCGGCGCGATCGAGAAGCCTTCGGGATCGTCCGGCGCGCGCTCGGAATTGCCCTTCGGCCCCGGATCGCCGGCGAAGAAGAAGTGGCGCGCGACATGCCCGCGCGCGGCGAGCGTGCGGGTGAGATCGAAGGCGAAGGGATGGCCGGCATAGTCATGGACGGCGATCCTCATGCAAATTCTCCGATTTCGGCGGGTCGATATCGTCAACCTTGGTCTCCATCAAGCAAATGTACCCCCGCGTCGGGGCGAATCATGTTGCGACGCAACGTGCGGGAATTTAAAGCCAGCGACTTGCCGCTTTGCTCGGGTGTCCGAGCATGGACGAGGGGTAGTCGTCCGTCGCGGGATGGAAGGGGTATCGGAATGAAGACGGCTTTGGTGTGCGGGGCGGGCGGCTTCATCGGCGGCCATCTGGTGAAGCGTTTGAAGCGCGAGGGCTTCTGGGTTCGCGGGGTCGATCTCAAATATAACGAGCATGCCGAAACCGAGGCCGACGATTTCGTGATCGGCGATCTGCGCGACCAGAGCTTCGCGCGCGGCATCACCGATCGGCAATTCGACGAGGTCTATCAGCTCGCCGCCGACATGGGCGGCGCCGGCTATATCTTCACCGGCGAGAACGACGCCGACATCATGCACAATTCGGCGACGATCAACCTCAACATGCTGGATGCCACCTACAAGAGGAACATCAAGCGCGTCTTCTATTCGTCCTCGGCATGCATCTATCCTGAATATAATCAGGAAGATCCCGACAATCCCAATTGCGCCGAGGCTTCGGCCTATCCGGCCGCGCCGGACAGCGAATATGGCTGGGAGAAGCTCTTCTCCGAGCGGCTGTATCTTACCTACGGGCGCAATTACGGGATGCAGACGCGGGTCGCGCGCTATCATAATATCTTCGGGCCCGAGGGCACCTGGGACGGCGGCAAGGAGAAAGCGCCCGCCGCCGTCTGCCGCAAGGTCGCGGCGGCGCCGAACGGCACCGACATCGAGATTTGGGGGGACGGCAAACAGACGCGCTCCTTCCTCTACGTCGACGAATGCATCGAGGGCACCACCCGCCTGCTGCGCTCCGATTTCATCGGGCCGGTCAACATCGGTTCGGAGGAAATGGTCACGATCAACCAGCTCGTCGATATCGTCGCGGACATCGCCGGCAAGGACATCGGCAAGAATCATATTCCCGGGCCGACCGGCGTGCGCGGGCGCAACTCGGACAATGCACTGATCAAGAGCAAGCTCGGCTGGGCGCCAAGCCAGTCGCTGCGCGCGGGTCTCGAAAAGACCTACGGCTGGATCGACGGACAGCTCCGCCGCAATTCGCGCTGAGGTCGGGGTCTTGAGGCGGCCCCGTTCACGCTAAACGTCACCCCGGCCTTGAGCCGGGGTGACGAAAGTTCATTGTCGACAGGACACGCTAGCGCGCGCGGCTGATCGGCCTGATGCCTTGCGAGCGCAGCCGGATGACGCGCAGATAGCCGTCGACCAGCGCCTGGTTGACGCGATCCCATTCGTACCGCTCGCTGGCCTTGCGCCCGGCCTCGCCCGCGGCGAGGCGGATGTCGCGGCTTTCGCAATAGAGCTGGATCGCGCGCGCGAAGGCTTCGTTGCCGCCCGGCTCGATCAGGCGGCCGGTCGTGCCCTCCTCGATCAGGCTGGAGCTTCCCGTCGCGCGCGCCGCCACCACCGGCAGGCCGCACGCCATCGCCTCCAGCGTGACGTTGCCGAACGTCTCGGTGACCGAGGGGTTGAACAGCAGATCGCACGAGGCCACCGCGCGGCCGAGATCCTCGCCGCGCTGGAAGCCCGCGAAGATCGCGCTTTGCGGCAGGCGACTCGCGAACCAGTCGCGCGCCGGCCCCTTGCCGATCACGACGACGCGCTGGCGGACGCCGCGCTGCTCGAGGATGTCGACGACCTCGGCGAAGACGTCGAGGCCCTTCTCCATCACCAGCCGCCCGACGAAGGCGATCGCGGGTTCGTCGTCGGCCAGGCCCAGCGATCGGCGCCACGCCATGTCGCGCCGCGCCGCTGAGAAGACGTTGGTGTCGACGCCGCGCGTCCAGATGCCGACATCGTAGCTCATCCGCTGCTCGCGGAGCAGTTGCGCCATCGATTCGGACGGCGCGAAGATCGCGTCGCAGCGACGGTAGAAGCGCCGCAGCGTCGCCTCGACGAACGGCTCGAGGAAGGCGAGGCCGTAATAGCGCGGATAGGTTTCGAAGCGGGTGTGGACCGAGGCCACGACCGGCTCTCTCCACTTGTGCGCGAGCGTGACCGCGCGATGGCCGAGGAAATCGGGGCTGGCGACGTGGAAGATGTTGGCGCCGAAATCCTTGAGGTCGCGCTGCACCTTTGGGGGGATTCCGATCGGCAGGCGATATTCGCTGCGGCCGGGAAACGGGATCGCGGGCACGCCGACGACCTTGCCCGTCGACGGGAAGGCGGGCTTGGGGCTCTTGGGGCTGTAGATGCGGACCTTGGCGCCCTGCCGCTGCAAATAGCCGGTGAGGCGATTAAGCGCCTGCGTCGGCCCGTCGCGGACATGATTGTAGTTGCCGGTAAAAAGCGCGACGCGAAGGTCGGATACATCCATCGGCGGCGTCGTAGAGAAGCGGCCGGACGCGCGCAACGCGCCGGTTCAGGCCTTACTGGCCGGGGTGGAGGACGTCGTCGGCCCGGTCGGCGAGCGCGCGGACTTCGCCGGCGACGGCGCGGGCGCCCGAATAGATGAAGCCGTAGGTGGGATAGGCCTTTATGCCGATGCTGCCGATCGGCGCATACCAGACGCGCACCGCGCTCCAATCGTTGTTGGCCGAGGTATCGATGACGGTCACGTCATTTTCGATCCGGCCCTTCATCCCGCCCCAATTGGCATGCGTGACCTTGATGATGCGATCGGACAGCACCCTGGTGACGGTCGCGACATGGCCCGAGCGCATCGAGCTCAGCGCCTTGAACACCAGCACCGAACCGGGGCGCGGCGCCGAGCCCTGCCCATATTTGCCGATCGCCTGATGCCACCAGCTCGCGGCGGCGCCGAACAACTGGATTCCCGAGAAAGCGCGCGCGAACGGCGCGCATTGCAGATAGGTCTGCGCGCCGGCCGCCGACGGCGCGGCGAGGCCGGCGATGAGCATGCAGGCGGCGATCGCCGCTTTGATCGTCTTGAACATTAGGCTCGAATCCCCCGATCCCGCTGACGAGCCCCGGATAGCCGCGGCTGGTTAACGCGTAATCACGCTTGCGGCGAAGCGGGGGAGTCGCGCGTTTATCGGAGGTTCATCGGAACCGGAGGCGGATTCGGGTGTTGCGGGCCGCCGCGATCCTCCCCTGCAAGGGGAGGGGGACCATGCGGAGCATGGTGGAGGGGCTAGCGAACGCTCGTCACCCCGGCTCAAGGTCGGGGTGACGTTTTCAGCTTGGATAGGACGGCCTCTAGGTGAGAGCCCCCTCCGTCGCGCGTGCCGCGCGCCACCTCCGCTTTCAGGTAAGGATCATCTTAGCGCGGCGCTGTCCAGCCTGAGCTTCGCCGCCGGGATCACCTCGGGCGCGAGGCCCTGCGCGCGCATCGCGGGAAGGAACTGGGCGGCATCGCCGACGACGATCACGCTCGCGACGCCGGGATCGATCAGAGCCCTGGAGACGCGCTGCACCTCGACCGGCCCCACCGCCTCGATCTTCTGCGTCTGGCGCGTGATCTCGGCGGGATCGACGCCTTGCAGCACCAGCCCGGCGATCATGCCGGCGATGCCGTCGGTGGTCTCGATCGCCTCGCCATAGCTGCCGGTGAGCGAGGCCTTGCGCGCGGCGAGCTCGTCGGCGGGAACCGGCTCGGCGCCCATCCGCGCCATTTCGCCGCGCATGATCCCGATCACCTGCGGCGCGGTCGGATTCTTGGTCTGGGTCGAGACGGTCAGCGCGCCCGGCAGCCGGCCCGCCGAGAAGCGGCTCGACGCGCCATAGGCCAGCCCGCGCTTGACGCGCACCTCGCGGTTGAGCCGCGCCGAATAGCCGCCGCCGAGCGCGGTATTGGCGACCTGCATCGCATAATAATCGGGGTCCGCGCGCCGGATCGTCGGGCGCGCGATCGTCACCGCCGCCTGCGGCGCGCCAGGCAGATCGACGACGATCAGGCGCGGGCGCGGATAGGGCAGGGCGGCTGGCAAAGCGTCCGGCGGGAAAGCCACAGCCGGAGTGGCCTTCGTGGCTTTTGTGGCCTTTGTGGCTTTCGTGGCCTTCCAGCCCCCGAACCATTTCTCGGCGAGCGCCTGCGCGGCATCGGGGGTGATGTCGCCCGCCACGACCAGCGCGGTGGTCGCGGGGGTCCAGGTCGCTCGGTAGGCGGCGAGCAGATCGGCGCGCGTGATCGCGGGCAGCGAGGCGGGCGTGCCGTTGCCGGGCTTGCCGTACGGGCCGTCGCCGAACACCGCGCGGCTCGCGACCAGCCCCGCGAGCGTCGAGGGGGTCTTATAACTTTGCTCCAGCCCGTCGAGCGCTTCGCCGCGCGCGCGATCGAGCTCCTCCTGCGCGAAGCTCGCATGCAGCGCGGCGTCGGCGAACACCGCCATCGCCGGTTCGAGCTCGTCGGATTTGACCGTCAGCGTCATCGTCGTGCCGTCGCGCGAGGCATCGGCGCCGATGCTGCCGCCGGCATTCTCGATCGCGTTGGCGATCTGCACCGCGTTGCGCGTCGGCGTGCCCCTGGTGAGCAGATCGGCGGCGAGATCGGCGACGCCGAAGCGGCCGACGGGATCGCTGGAACTGCCCAGCCGCGCGACGAGATGCGCGGTGACGATCGGCAGGGCATGCCGCTCCAGCACGACGAGACGCATGCCGTTGGACAGCCGCCGCTCGATCGGCATCGGCACGGTCGGCGCCACCGCCGCGCCGGGGGCGGGGGGCTGCGCGCGTTCGGTGGCCCCGAGCGCCGCGATCACGGGC
>NZ_CAHJXD010000196.1 GCF_903644055.1 Sphingomonas bacterium
CGCTGGCCGCCGACGGGCGCCAGCTTTCGGGCGAGGACCGGCTGGTGCCGGCGGGGCGCAAGCGCGCGCTGGCGGCGACGCGCTTCGCGATCGGCTTCCATCTGGCGCCCGGGCTCGATCCGGTGCTGACCGCAGACGGCAAGGGCGTGCTGATCCGCCCGGCGGCGGGCGAGGCGTGGCAGTTCCGCACCGACGCGGGCGCGCTCAGCCTGGAGGAGAGCCTGTGGATCGATGCGTTCGGACGGCCGCAGCCGACCAAGGTGGTGACGATCGCGGGCGAGACGCCGCCGGACGGCGCGAGCGTGGGCTGGTCCTTGCGGAAGGTGCGTTAGAGGCTGACCTGTTGAACTCTCGTCACCCCTGCCTTGAGCCGGGGTCCCGCTGCTTGGCCGACGTTGAAGAGAAGCAGGACCCCGGATCAAGTCCGGGGTGACGTCTCAGCTTGAACAGGACAGCCCTTGGACGCTTCGGTCGAAGGAAGCCGTTCACCCCTCCATCCCCAGCACGAAATCCCTGAGCGCGCGCGCGTCGTGGAGCGCGTTGTGCGGCACCTTGCTGTTGCGCGCGGTGGAGAAGCCGGGGGTGCGCAGGAAGCGGAAGCGCATGCCGCCGATGTCGGGCAGCTCGGTCTCGCGGATCAGCAGCAGGCGGCAGAAGAGCGCGATATCCTCGGGCCAGTCGGCGACGATCTCGGGATCGGGATCGGCGCGGAGGTAGGCGGCGATATCGTGCGCGGCGGCCTCGGCATCGAGCTCGTTGTAGAGATTGGCGGGGACGTTCCTGAGATAGGGGACGACGTGGCGCGCGACCCAGGGGGTCGGCGCCTGCGATGACGGGATCACGACATAATAATCCTGATCCCCTTCCTCGGCGGCAAGGCCGAGGCTGAGCAACGGGCCGCCGAAGCCATCGAATTCGGTATCGAGGAAATAGCGCATATCAGACGCAATCGCCGCCGCAGCGAAGGCCGGGGTCCACGCCTGTGGCGACGAAGCGCGACACTCCGCGGAGAGAGACAAGGATGCCAGCCCGCACCGGCGTGACGGGCAGGGGGTTCATGGATTTACGGTTCGTGGCGGTCTCGGCGGATGCGCCACCTCGGGGTGATCGCCGTCGAGCGCTTCATCGAGCAGGCGCGCGAGCCTGAGGCCGCCGCGCGCGATTTGCAGGCGCACCACGGGCACCAATCTCTCGATCGTCGCCTCGTCCATCGTCACTGGCGTCTTGGGGGTGGGCTTGCAGATGTCGGCCTCGACGCTGCCATAGACCTGGGTCTTGGCGAGCGCCCAGCTTTCGCGGCCCCAATCGTCGATCGTGCCGGCGGCGATCGCCTTGCGATCCTCGGGCGTGATCCCGGAGAGGATGCCGTCCGCCCCGCCGGGCGGCGAGGAGATGGCGCGATCGGCGAGCAGCCCGTCCCAGATCGAATGGAGATTGGTGCCGGTGCGCGCGCCATAGCTGGCCTTGACCCGGTTGCCGCCCTGATCGCCGTCATGCTCGCTGCCGTGCAGCGGCTGGTGGAGATCGCCGACGAAATGGACGAGGAAGGCCAGCGCCATCAGCCGATCGCGCGGCGGCAGCTTGCGATCGGCGAGCATCCGCCGCGCGCGCGCGATCTGCGCCGAGACGCAATTGCCGTTGGCGCACGCCGCCTTCAGATCGAACGGCTGGCAGATTTCGGCGTCCTGGAAATGCCAGACATAGGCATAGTTGAAGCGATCGCCGAGCGTCTTGATGCAATCGGGCCAGATCGATGCCTCCTCGATCGTATGCGCGGGGCAGGTGGGCGTCTCCAGCACCGCCTGGCGCCTGAGCAGCCAGACGATCGAGGCGCGGGTGCGCGGCTGGACCTGTTGCATCGCGATCGAGGCGACGGTCTGGTGGCCATATTCCCACCACGCGCTGGCCGGCGCGGCGAGGCCGAGCATCAGGAGAAGGATGGCCAGCGAGGCGGCCAGGCGCGGCAGGCCCAGGCGTCGTGGCACCGGAAGGCGGCGCGCCATCACGACCGAAAGCCACAGGGTTTGTGGCCTTCGTGGCCTTTGTGGCTTTCATGGCCTTCGTGGCTTTCGCCATCGCCGTCATGCCGGGCCCTTCGAGCGTGCTCGTAACGGGCCTGTTCCGGCATCCACGCATCGATCGGCCTCTCGGCCGCCTCGAACGCGTTCTGGCAGACCCCGGAACCGATCCGGGATGACGAACGGAGCGGCGGCAGGAAGGCCGCTTCCAAACCCGTCGTCCGCATCATCCTACCTCCACAGTGAGAACATACCAAGCACAAAGCGCCCGAAAAGTCAAGCTTAGCCTTCATCGTCGTAAATGGCGACGATAGGATCGTGACCGCCGCGCGCGATCCCGCGAAACATTCCCGGTGTGTTGAACGCCCAGCCGCCGGCGCCATCGGGCGCGACCGCGATCACCCCGCCCTTGCCGCCGAGCGCGCCGACCTCGGCGATCAGCGCGCTCGCCGCATTGACGACGCTCTCCCCGCCGATCCGCACCCGCGCGGCGATCTCGTGCGCGGCGGCGGCGCGGATGAACACCTCGCCCGCGCCGGTGCAGGAAACCGCGCAGGCGCGATCGTCGGCATAGGTGCCCGCGCCGATCAGCGGCGAATCGCCGATCCGGCCCCAGCGCTTGGCGGTGAGCCCGCCGGTGGAGGTGGCGGCGGCGACATGGCCCGCGGCATCGCAGGCGACCGCGCCGACCGTGCCGTATTTCATCGCCGAATCGAAGCCGCCGCCCGCCTTGATCTCGTCGAGCTGGCGGCGGCGCTCGGGGAGCGCGAACCAGGCGGGATCGACCTGCTCGCAGCCGGCTTGCTCCGAAAAAGCGTCGGCACCCGCGCCCGACAGCAGGACGTGACGACCATCCTCCATCACCGCGCGGGCGAGCGCCACCGGGTGCCGCGTGCGCGTGACGCCGGTCACCGCGCCGGCCTGTCGCCCCCGCCCGTCCATGATCGCGGCATCGAGCTCGTTGACCCCCTCCCACGAGAAGACCGCGCCGCGCCCGGCGTTGAAGCAGGGATCGTCTTCGAGGGTGCGGACGGCGGCCTCGACCGCGTCGAGCGCGGCGCCGCCGCGCGCGAGATCGGAA
>NZ_CAHJXD010000197.1 GCF_903644055.1 Sphingomonas bacterium
ACCGCGCCGCCGAGCAGCGCCGCGTGCCGCCCACGCTCGCGCAGCGCCAGCACGAGCACCGCCGCGATCGTCAGCGGCGCGCGCACCACGCCCGAACCCAATGTCGTGATCCCGATCGCCAGCTTGAGGCCCCACGCCGGCCCGATCAGCGCGTGGCGGGCGTCGGACTTGCGCCATATCGTCAGCCAGCGCTGATCGAGCGCATGGACCCAGCGCGCGTGGATCGCGAACGCATCGAGCAGGAACAGCGCCGCCAGTATCGCGGCGCCGATCCACAGGCGCGCGCTCCGGCTCATCGCGCGGGCGGGGGGCCCGGCGGCGGCCAGCTACCGCCGATCGCCTGGATCAAGGTCACCGCGGCGGTCTGCTGATCGACCACCGCCGTCGCCTCGGCCTGCCGCGCCGAAAGCGCTGTCGCCTGCTGCGTGATCACGTCGGTATAGGCGATCTGGCCCGAGAGATATTGGTTCTGCGTGATCTGCTCGACCCGGCTGGCGACCTGCGCCGCATCGGCCCTCTGCCGCGCGACATAAGCCAGCACCTGCGTGGCGGCGAGCTCGTCCTCGACCTGCTGGAATGCGGTAAGCACGGTCTGGCGGTAATTGGCGACCGCCTGGTCATAAGCGAAGCGCGCCTCGCGGACGCGGGCGCTGCGCGCGCCGAAATCGAGGATCGTCTCGGCGATCTGCGCGCCCAGCGACCAGAAGCTGCTCGACGCGCTGAACAGCGAGCCGAGGCTGCTGGTGTTGGAGCCGACGCTGCCCGTGAGGTTGAGCGTCGGGAAGAAGGCCGCTTTCTCGACGCCGATCGCCTGGTTGGCGGCGGCGACGCGGCGTTCGGCGGCGGCGATATCGGGGCGGCGTTGCAGCAGCGTCGCGGGCAGGATGCCGGGGACCAGCGGTACGACCGGCGCCCAGCGCATCGGCTGGATCGAGAAGGTCGACGGCGATTCGCCGACCAGCACCGCGATCGCATGTTCGAATATCTGGCGCTGGCGGGTGATGTCGGCGGCGTTGGCGCGCGCGGTGGAGAGCTGGGTCTGCGCCTGGAGAACGTCGACGCGCGCAACGACGCCCGCATTGTAGCGGTTGTTGGTGATCTGGTAGGCGCGCTGATAGGCGGCGATCGTATCGTCGAGGATCGCCTTCTGCCGATCGAGCCCGCGGAGCTGGACATAATCGCTGGCGAGCTCGCCCTGCGCCGACAGCGTCGCATTGTTGAGATCGCCGAGCGTGGCTTCGGCCAGCGCCTTCTGCTGGCGCACTCCCGAGCTGATCCGCCCCCACAGATCGGGCTCCCAGCTCGCGCCCAGCGACAGCGAATAGCGGCGGCTGCCCGAAGTGCCCGAAGTGACCGTGGTCGATGTGCCGGTGCCCGTGGTGCCGGTGCCGGTCGTCCCGGTGCCCGTGGTCCCGGTGCCGCCGCTGATGATCGTCGTCGTATTGTTGCCGAACGATCCCGCGCGCGTGCCGCTGCCCGAAAGATCGATCGTCGGGAAAAGCTGCGCGCGCAGCTCGCGCACCGCCGCGCGCGCCTGGCCGTAAGCGGCGGAGGCGGCGAGGACGTTCTGGTTCGACACCGCGACGCGCGTTTCCAGCCCGTCGAGCACGGGATCGCCGAACAGCCGCCACCACGCGCCCTTGGCGATATCGTCGGCGGGCGCCCCGACCTGCCAGCCCGGCGCTTCCTTGAACACGGGCGCGGCGGGCGTGGAGGGCGTGGCATAATGCGGCGCCAGATTGCAGCCGGAGAGGAGGAGCGAAGCGAGCAAGATCCTCCCCGGCACGGGGAGGGGGACCATCCGCAGGATGGTGGAGGGGGCTCGAACCCGGGCGGAACGCATGGCATCAGCCCCCCTCCACCCCCGCCTGCGGCGGCGGTCCCCCTCCCCGCGAGCGGGGAGGAACTTCGCGGTCTTCGTCATGCGGGCAATCCTTGGGCGTTCTCGCGGCCGAGCATCCGTTCGCGCGGGCTCCGGCGGCGGAAGCGATCGAGCGCGAGATAGACGACCGGCGTCGTCAGCAATGTCAGGAACTGGCTGGCGATCAGCCCGCCGATGATCGCGATGCCGAGCGGGCGCCGCAGCTCCGCGCCCTCGCCGAAGCCGATCGCCAGCGGCAGCGCGCCGAGCGCGGCGGCGAGCGTGGTCATCAGGATCGGGCGGAAGCGCAGCAGGCTCGCCTCGCGAATCGCCTGGATGGGCAAAAGCCCGCGTGTCCGCTCGGCATCCAGCGCGAAATCGATGATCATGATCGCATTCTTCTTCACGATGCCGATCAGCAGGATGATGCCGATCAGCCCGATCAGATCGAATTCGCTGCCGGTGATCATCAGCGCCAGCACCGCGCCGACGCCCGCCGAGGGCAGCGTCGAGAGCACGGTCAGCGGGTGGATCGCGCTTTCGTAGAGGATGCCGAGGACGATATAGATCACCAGCAGCGCCGAAAGAATCAGGATCGGCATCGATCCGGTGGATTGCTGGAAGACCTTGGCGGTGCCCGCGAAGCTGCCGTGGACCGTAGAGGGCAGCTTGAGCTGCGCGGTGAGTTCGGCGATCCGCGCCGAGGCATCGGACAGCGATTTCCCCGTGCCGGTGTTGAACGAGATCGTCGCGGCGGGGGCGGCATCCTGATGGTTGATCTGGCTGGCGGTGGATTGTTGCGACCAGCTAGCGATCGTCGACAGCGGCATCATCGTCTGCGCCACGGTGTTAACCGCCGATCCGGTCGTCGTGTCGCGCTGGCCGGTGGTGGAGACCGGCGTCGATCCGGTCACGCCCGATGTCGTGCCGATCGTCGTCGCGGCGCTGCTCGTCGATGCGGTGGTGGTGCCCGTCGTGGTCGATGTGCCGACCGTGCCCGCGGCGCCGGTGATCGCGCCGGTCGCGTTGGCGGCGGTGTTGGTGCCCGTGCCGGCGGTGCCCGTCGCGGTGCGGGTGGCGGGCACGTAGACGTCGTCCAGCGCCTCGGGGCTGCCGGTATATTCGGGTGCTACCCCCATCACGACATGATATTGGTTGAGGCCCGAATAGATGGTCGCCACCTGCCGCTGCCCGAAGCCGTCGTAGAGCGTGTTGTCGATCGAGGTCGGCGTCACGCCCAGCCGCGTCGCGGCATCGCGATCGACCTTGACGTAGACCTCCGCGCCGCCCTCGGCCGCGTCGGTATCGACATCGGCGAAGGTGCGATCCTTCTTCATCGCGTCGGCGAGCGTCTGCGAGGCCTTGGTCAGCGCCGCGCTGTCGTCGGCCTTCAGCGTATATTGGTAGGCCGAATTGCCCTGCCGCCCGCCCACGCGCATATCCTGCACCGGCATCAGGAAGGTCGCGACGCCGGTGATCTTCTGGAGCTTGGGCCGCAGCCGCTGGATCACGTCGCGCGCGCCGTCGCGCTGCGACTGGGGCTTGAGTTGCACGAACATGAAGCCGCCCCCCGCGCGGCTGCCGCCGGTGAACGCCACCTCGGTCGCCACCGCCGGATCCTTGCGGATGATGTCGACGATCTGCGTGAGCTTGGTCTGCATGTCCTGAAAGGAAATGCTCTGGTCGGCGCGCAGCCCGCCCATCAGCGAACCCGTGTCCTGCTCGGGAAAGAAGCCCTTCTGGATGTGGACGAGCAGGAAGATGTTGAGCACCACCGCGCCGCCGAGCAGCAGCAGGGTCGCACCGCGGTTGGCGAGCGCCCAGTCGAGGCTTTTCGCATAGCGGCGGTGGAGGCGATCGAATTGCCGTTCGGAGAAAGCCGCGAACCGGTTGGGCGGCTTGTCGGGCTCGGGCTCCTTGAGCAGCAGCGCCGCGAGCATCGGCGTCGTCGTCAGCGAGATCACCAGGCTGATCGTCACCGCCACCGCCATCGTCACCGCGAATTCGCGGAACAGCCGCCCGATCAGCCCGCCCATGAACAGCAGGGGGATGAACACCGCGACGAGGCTGATCGAGATCGACAGCACGGTGAAGCCGACTTGCCGCGCGCCGAGCAGCGCGGCCTTGACGCGCGGCACCCCCTCCTCGACGTGGCGGCTGATATTTTCGAGCACGACGATCGCATCGTCGACGACGAACCCCGTCGCCACGGTCAGCGCCATCAGCGACAGATTGTTGAGGCTGAAGCCGAGCAGATACATCACGCCCAGCGTGGCGAGCAGCGATGCGACCACCGCCACCGCGGGCACCACCGTCGCGCGCAGCGAGCGCAGGAAGATCGAGACCACCGCCACCACCAGCAAGGTGGAGATCACCAGCGCGATCTCGACCTCCTTGAGCGAGGCGCGGATCGTCGTCGTGCGATCGGAGGCGACGGCGAGCTTGATGTCCGAGGGAATCGACGCCTGCAGCGCGGGCAGTTGCGCCTTGACCGAATCCACCGTCGCGATGATGTTGGCGCCGGGCTGGCGGCTGATGATGACGTTGACCGCGCGCTTGCCGTTGAACAGCCCCATCGTCCGCACGTCCTCGGGCCCGTCGTAGACGCGCGCGATATCCGACAGGCGCACCGCGATGCCGCTCCGCCACGCGATGACGATCCCCGCATAATCCGATGCGCGCAGCCCCGGCGTCTCGCCGTAGATCTGCCACGACGTCCCCTTGCCCTCGATCACGCCGCGCGGCCGGTTGGCGCTCACCGAGGACAGCGACGTCCGCACATCCTCGAGCGGGATGCCGTAGCGCGCCAGCGCCAGCGGGTTCATGTCGATCCGTATCGCCGGCAGCGCCGCGCCGCCGAGCTCGACGTCGCCGACGCCTTGCACCTGCAGCAGGCGCTGCTGCACGACGTTCGACACCGCATTGTAGATGTCGGCGGGCGACCGCGTGTTGGAGGTCAGCGCGAAGATCATGATCGGCGCGTCGGACGGGTTCATCTTGCGATAGCTGGGGTTGCTGCGCAGCGTCGTCGGCAGATCGGCGCGCGCCGCGTTGATCGCCGCCTGCACGTCGCGCGCCGCGCCGTCGATGTTGCGGCTGAGATCGAATTGGAGGATGATCCGCGTCTGCCCCAGCCCCGATTGCGAGGTCAGCTCGGATACGCCCGCGATCGTCCCGAGATGCTTTTCCAGCGGCGATGCGACGCTGGTCGCCATCGTCGTCGGGCTCGCGCCGGCCAGCGTCGCCGAGACCTGGACGGTCGGGAAATCGACCTGCGGCAACGGCGACACCGGCATCACGAAGAAGGCCGCGAAGCCCGAGAGCATCAGCCCGACGGTGAGCAGCAGCGTCCCGATCGGCCGGCGAATGAACGGCGCGGAGAGATTCACTTGGCCGATCCTCCCCCGGCGGGGGAGGGGGACCGCGCGCGCAGCGCGTGGTGGAGGGGTGTCGCGCTATCCAGAACGCGACACCCCTCCGTCAGGCTCCGCCTGCCACCTCCCCTTCCAGGGGAGGAACGTGACGCCCCCCTCAAGTCCCCGCCTCCAGCGGCAGCTCGGGCTCGCGCTCCTTGCGCCGGCTGAGGCGCTTGGTCAGCGCTTCGAACTGGAGGAAGATCACCGGCGTCGTGAACAATGTCAGCGCCTGGCTGACGATCAGCCCGCCGGCGATCGCGATGCCCAGCGGGCGGCGCAGCTCCGCGCCCATGCCGCTGCCGAAGATCAGCGGCAGTGCCGCGAACAAGGCGGCGAAGGTCGTCATCATGATCGGGCGGAAGCGCAGGTGCGCGGCCTGGCGGATCGCGCCGTCGGGATCCTTGCCCTCGGTGCGCTCGGCATCCAGCGCGAAATCGATCATCATGATCGCGTTCTTCTTCACGATGCCGATCAGCAGCACGATGCCGATGATCCCGATCACGCCCAGATCGTTGCCCGTGATCCACAGGAACAAGAGCGCGCCAACGCCCGCCGAGGGAAGCGTCGAGAGGATCGTGATCGGATGGACGAAGCTTTCGTAGAGCACGCCGAGCACGATATAGACGACGACGATCGCCGCGAGGATCAGCCACACCTCGTTCTGAAGGCTCGCGCGGAAGGCGTTGGCCGCGCCGAGGAAGGTCGTGGTGATCGATTGCGGCACGCCGATGCGCGCCTCGGCGGCGGTGATCGCGTCGACGGCATGGCCGAGGCTCGCGCCCTTGGCGAGATCGAAGCCGACCGTCACCGCGGGGAATTGCGCGACGCGGCTGACCTGGAGGGGGGCCGCGCCCTCGACGAAGCTCGCCACCGCCGACAAAGGCACCGAGGTGCCGCTCGACGTCGCCACGTAGAGCTGCGCCAGCGCCTGCGGATCGCCGAGCATTCCGGGCTGGCTTTCGAGGATGACTCGATATTGCGTCGTCTGCGTGAAGATCGTCGAGATGATCCGCTGGCCGAACGCATTGTAGAGCGCGCTGTCGATCGTCGCGACCGAGATGCCGAGCCGTGCTGCGGTATCGCGGTTGATCTTCACCGTGACCGCGCGGCCCTCGTTCTGCATGTCCGAGGTGACGTTGCCGAGCTGCTTTAGCCCCTTCATCTCGGCGATCAATTTGTCGGCCCAGCCCTCGATCTCGGCCTGGTCGGCGCCCTGCAGCGCGAACCGATATTGCGTGGGGCCGCCCTCGGCATCGATCGTCAGATCCTGGACCGGCCGCACATAGAGCGTCACCCCCGCGACATCGCGCGCGCGGTCCTGCAGCCGCTCGATCAGTCTGGCCTGATTGGTGCTGCGATCGCCCTTTTCCTTGAGGTTTATCAGCATCCGCCCCTGGTTGAGCGCGGCGTTGGTGCCGTCGACGCCGACGTTGGAGGACAGGCTTTCGACATCGGGGTCCTTGAGGATCGCATCGGCGAGCCTGCCCTGGAGATCGGACATCCGTCCGAACGACACGCCCTGCCCGGTCTGGACGATCGCCTGGAGCTGGCCGGTATCCTGCTCGGGAAACAGCCCCTTGGGGATCGCGACGAAGAGGATCGCGGTCAGCACCAGCGAGCCCGCGAACACCAGCATCGTCAGCGCCTGCCGCGCCAGCACCCAATCGAGCCAGCGCGAATAGCCGTGTGCCAGCCGATCGAAGCCCGCCATCGTCTTTTCGACGAAGCGCGGCTTCTTCATCTCATGCTCTGGCTTGAGCCAGCGCGCCGAGAGCATCGGCACGAGCGTCAGCGCGATCACCGCCGAGATCAGGATCGTCACCGCCAGCGTGATCGCGAATTCGCGGAACAGCCGCCCGACGACGTCGCCCATGAACAGCAAGGGGATCAGCACCGCGACGAGGCTGACGGTCAGCGAGATGATCGTGAAGCCGATCTCCTGCGCGCCCCGCAGCGCCGCGTCGAGCGGCCGCGCGCCCTCCTCGAGATGCCGCGCGATATTCTCGGTGACGACGATCGCGTCGTCGACGACGAAGCCGCTCGCGATCGTCAGCGCCATCAGCGTCAGATTGTTGAGGCTGAACCCCAGCATGTGCATCGCCGCGAACGTGCCGATGATCGACAGCGGCACCGCGATCGATGCGATCGCCGTCGCCTGCCAGCTCCCCAGGAACAGGAAGATCGCGATCGTCACCAGCACGACCGCGAAGATCAGCTCGACCTGCACGTCGTGGACCGAGGAGCGGATGCCCGTGGTGCGATCGGTGAGCAACGTGACATGGACGTCGGCGGGGAGCGCGGCGGTGAGATCGGGCAGCGTCTGCTTGATCGCGTCGACCGTGCCGATCACGTTGGCGCCGGGCTGGCGCTGGACGTCGAGCACGATCGCGGGCTGGCGGTTCATCCATGCGCCGAGCCGTATATTCTCCGATCCGTCGATGACGTTGGCGACGTCGCTCAGCCGCACCGGCGCGCCGTTGCGATAGGCGAGGATCAGGCCCTTATATTCCTCGGCGGTGGAGAGCTGATCGTTGGAATCGATCGTCCAGCTCCGCGTCGGCCCGTCGAAGCTGCCCTTGGCGCCGTTGACGTTGGCGGCGGCGATCGCGGTGCGCAGCGTATCGAGCGAGAGGCCGTGCGCGGCGAGCGCCTGGACATTGGCCTGGATCCGCACCGCCGGCCGCTGCCCGCCCGAAAGCGAGACCAGGCCGACGCCGGGAAGCTGCGAAATCTTGTTGGCGACGCGCTGGTCGACCAGGTTCTGCACCTCGGCGAGCGGTCGCGTGCTCGATGTCACGCCGAGGCTCAGCACCGGCGCGTCGGCGGGATTGACCTTGGCGTAGATCGGCGGCGCGGGGAGATCGGCGGGCAGCAGGGTATTCGCCGCGTTGATCGCCGCCTGCACCTCCTGCTCGGCGACGTCGAGCGTCAGATCGAGGTTGAACTGCAGCGTGATGACCGACGCGCCCGCGCTCGACACCGAAGACATGCGGCCGAGCCCCGCCATCTGCCCGAACTGGCGCTCCAGCGGCGCGGTCACCGTCAGCCCCATCACGTCGGGCGACGCGCCGGGGTAGAGCGTGCGCACCTGGATCGTCGGATAATCGACCTCGGGCAGCGCCGACAGCGGCAGGAACCGGTAGGCGACCATCCCCGCGAGCAGGATCGCGAGCATGAACAGCGTCGTCGCCACCGGCCGCAGGATGAAGCCCCGCGAGGGGTTCAGGCGGTCGGGGGCGATGCTCGTCACCTCCGATTGTTCGAGCTGGCCGGGGGGCACGTTCATGCGCGCGCGCTCGATGGCCGGCCGGGGCCGGGGCGACGATCTCCGGGGGCGTGGGGGATCACTGCGCCTGGCCGCTTTGTGGGCGCCGCCGCTGTTGCCCGCCGCCGCCGGAGGCATTGCCGCCGCCGGCCGCCGCATTGTCGCCGCCCGATCCGCCGCCGAACAGCCGCGCGAAGAAGCCCTGCTGCTTCTGCCGTCCGCCGAACTGCGATTTCTCGCCGGGCAGCGTCACCTTCGATCCGTCGTCGAGATTGTCCGCGCCCTCGGTCACCACGGTCTGCCCGATCGTCAGGCCCGAAAGGATCGCGATCTGCGTGCCGTTGGCGAAGCCGGTCTTCACCGGCGTCAGCTTCACCGTATGATCGGGCTGGAGCACGAAGACGAAATCGCCCTGCACGCCGTGGCGCACCGATGTCACCGGCACCGTCGCGGCGCCGCGCAGCGTATCGGCGAGCAATGCTATGTTGACGAACTGGTTGGGGAACAGCTTGCTGTCCGGATTGGGGAAGCGCGCCTTGGCCTTGACCGTGCCCGTGGTCGCGTCGATCTGATTGTCGAAGGTCAGGAAACTGCCCTGCGCCAGGACCGTCGCGCCGCCCTGATCCTTGGCGGTGACAGGCAGCGTGCCCGCCTGGGCGCGCCGCGCGAGCAGCCGCTGGAGATCGGCCTGCGGCAAGGAGAAAGCGACGTCGATCGGCGTCGTCTGCGTGATCACCACGATCCCGGCGGCATCGCCCGGCGTGACGTAATTGCCGATATCCACCTGCCGGAGGCCGACCCGGCCCGAAACCGGCGCGGGGATCGAGGTATATTGCAGGTTGAGCTTCGCGGTGCCCACCGCCGCCCGGTCCGAGCCGATCGTGCCTTCGAGCTGCTTGGCGGTCGCCGCCTGCGTATCGACGTCCTGCCGCGCGATCGAATCCTGCCGGAGCAAAGTCTGGTAGCGCCCGAGCGTGACGCGCGCGAGATTGAGCTGCGCCTGATCGCGCGCGAGATTGGCCTCGGCCTGCGCCAGCGCGAGCCGATAGGGGCGCGGATCGATCTGCGCGAGCTGCTGCCCCTTGCGGACGAGCTGGCCCTCGGTGAAGTTGATCGTGAAGACGTTGCCCGAAAGCTGGGGCCTGACGGTCGCGGTCACCACCGGCGTCACCGTGCCGATCGCCGAAAGCGTCTCGGGCACGTCCGCGGCGACCACCTTGGCGGTGCCGACCGTCGCGGAGGG
>NZ_CAHJXD010000198.1 GCF_903644055.1 Sphingomonas bacterium
GCCGCGTCGGCCTCGCTCTCCGGCGGCGCGAGGCCCAGCGCGCGGGCGAGACCGCCGGGGGTCGGCACCGCGAAGCGCGCCGGGTGGACGAAGGCGAACAGCTCCAGCAGATCGAGCCCCGAAAGCTCGGGCATGCCGAGCCGCGCGGCGACGAGCGGGGCGTTGAGGAGGATCGTCGGCGTCGCCGAAAGCTGGCTCAGCGCCGCGCCGCGCCCGATCTGCTCGATCGCGCCCTCGGCATGCGCGAGCCAGATGCCCGCGTGCGTCGCATGGAGCGCCGGCAAAGGCGCGCGATCTTCGGTCATGGTTCGGGCCGGTGCCGCCAGACGCGCCGCAGGTGCGTTTCCAAACGAACTCTCAGCCGCGCAATGCGGCAATGAAGCCGGCGGCGTCGGGCAGGCGATCGAAGTGGATGTTGCCGTCGACATCGGCCGAGGGATCGCCCGGCACCAGCACCAGAGCGGCATTGCCGTTGCCCCTGGCATCGACCTGCCCGAGGATACCGCCGACCACACGATCCCGGCGGATCTCCATCAGCGGCGCCTTCATCCACGGCAAGGTCCAGAGGATGCGCCGATCGGTGACGGTCAGCCGGATGAACGGCGCGCGCATCACCGCGAGCAGGAAGCCCGGATATCTGCGCAGCAGCAACACCACCACGCCCGCGACCAGCACCAGCAGCGTCGCGCTGGCGATCAGCGAGAAGCCCCAGTCGGTATCGCTCTGCGGAAAGGGCCACCATATCGCCCAGAGCAGGATGGTGAGCGTCCACGCTTGCAGCGCGGCGAAAGCGAAGACGGTGAGCGAGCCTGCGGGGATCGCGCGGATGCCGGGCCGCGCGACATAGCGCGCTTCCTCGGCGCGGGCATCGAGCCTGCGGATGTACGGGGCCGGCAGCGACGCTTCGGGAGGCAGGATTTCGATCACGCGGACACCCCTCCCGGTAGAGCCTGGACGAAAGCGCTTCCAACGCTCGCCCCCCTCCCATAAAGGCACGCGCCAACCTAGGGCATGCTGGAACAGATGGCAAACGAACTTCGCGCCGCTGCGCTCGCCTCCAAGGCGTGGCCCTTCGAGGAAGCGCGCAAGCTGCTCGCGCGGTACAGGGATGGCGCGCCCGCGAAGGGCCATATGCTGTTCGAGACGGGTTACGGCCCTTCGGGACTGCCGCATATCGGTACGTTCAACGAGGTGCTGCGCACGACGATGGTGCGCCGCGCCTATGAGACGCTGTCCGATATCCCGACGCGGCTGATCGCCTTCTCGGACGACATGGACGGGCTGCGCAAGGTGCCCGACAATGTCCCCAACAAGGCGATGCTGGCCGAACATCTCGGCAAACCGCTGACCGCCATCCCCGATCCGTTCGGAAAGTATGACAGCTTTGCCGCGCACAATAACGCGATGCTGCGCGCGTTCCTCGATCGCTTCGGCTTCGAGTATGAATTCCTGTCCGCGACCGAGCGCTATCGCTCGGGCGCGTTCGACGAGACGCTCAAGCTGGTGCTGCGGCATTACGACGCGATCATGGCGGTGATGCTGCCGACGCTGCGCGAGGATCGGCGGCAGACCTATTCGCCGGTGCTGCCGATCTCGCCGGGGAGCGGCATCGTGCTCCAGGTGCCGGTGGCGGTGGTCGATGCCGATGCCGGGCTCGTCCGCTATGTCGATCCGGTCGATGGCGAGGAGGTGACCGCCTCGATCCTGTCGGGTGCCGCCAAGCTGCAATGGAAGGTCGATTGGGCGATGCGCTGGGTGGCGCTGGGCGTCGATTACGAGATGGCGGGCAAGGATCTGATCGACAGCGTCACGCAATCTTCGAAGATCGCGCGTATCCTGGGCGTCCGCCCGCCCGAGGGCTTCAATTACGAGATGTTCCTCGACGAACATGGCGAGAAGATCAGCAAGTCCAAGGGCAACGGGCTGAGCCTGGAGCAATGGCTGACCTACGGCCCGCCCGAAAGCCTCGCTTACTTCGCCTATCGCGAGCCCAAGCGTGCCAAGCAGCTCCACATCGGCGTGATTCCGCGCGCGATCGACGATTATTGGCAATCGGCCGGCCAGTATCAGGATCAGACCATCGACCAGCGTCTGGGCAACCCCGTCCACCATATCCCGCTGGGCGCGGCGCCGGACGTGCTGCCGCCGGTGAGCTTCAGCCTTCTGCTCAACCTCGTCGGCGTCCTCGGCGGCGAGGCCGACGAAGGCGCGGTATGGAGCTACCTCGGCCGCTACCGCGCGGGCGCGACGGCGGACGCGCATCCCGAACTCGCGCCGCTGGTCCGTTACGCGATCGCCTACCACCGCGATCATGTCGCGCCGACGCTCAAGCGGCGGGCGCCGAGCGAAAGCGAAGCGGCGGCGTTGCGCGATCTCGACGCGCGATTGGCGGGGTTGGGACCGGCGGCGGACGCCGAGACGATCCAGAACGAGCTCTATGAGGTCGGCAAGGCGCATTACGCCAAGGAGAGCCTGCGCGACTGGTTCAGGGCACTGTACGAAACGCTGCTGGGTTCCGATCAAGGGCCGCGCATGGGCAGCTTCATCGCGCTCTATGGCGTGGAGAACAGCCGGCGGCTGATCGCGGAGGCCTTGGAGCACGGCGCTTAATTCGTCACCGCGGGCTTGTTCCGGGGTCCACCGTGTCGCACATGGTCGGTCGCTGATCTGGTTGGCTGGTGGATGCCGGAACAGGTCCGGCATGACGGGATGGGGGTGGCCGATGGCTGACAGCAGGGGCCTTCAACTCGGGCGCAGGATCGCGCCGCCGCGCTTCCTGCTGTTCATGGCGCTGGCGATCGTCGGCGCGATCGCGGCGATCCCTTCGCTCGGCTGGCGCGAGGGGACGATGGCGGCGTTCGACGTCGCCTCGGTCGTCTTCCTGATCAGCATCTGGCCGCTCCTGCGCAGCGAGGCCGAGCAGATGCGCGAGGCCGCGCGCAAGAACGACGCCAATCGCGCCGCTCTGTTGCTGATCACGGGGATCGTGATGCTGACCGTGCTGGTGGCGGTCGCCTCCGAACTCAGCCAGAAGGGCGGCCCCAAGCCTGCGATCGTCTCGCTGATCATCGGCACGCTCGCGCTCTGCTGGATCTTCAGCAACATCATCTATGCGCTGCATTATGCCCACCTGTTTTACAGTCCGGCGGCCAAGGATGGCGGGGATTGCGGAGGGGTCGATTTCCCCGGCACCGACGAGCCCGATTATTGGGACTTCATCTATTTCGCTTTCTGCCTGGGCATGACCTTCCAGGTATCGGACATGGACATCACGGCGAGCCGCATCCGCCGGATCGTCACCGCGCACTGCCTTGCGGCGTTCGTCTTCAATATCGGCGTGCTGGCCTTTACGATCAACGTGCTGGGCGGCGGCTCCGGCGCAAGCTGAAGGCTGGACAGCGGCGGGCGGCTCGCGCAAGCCTTCGCGCATGACGAAGCTCCGCCTCTCCGCCCCGTTCGCATCGCTGTTCCTCGCCGGCGCGCTTTTCGCACAGACCGGCCCGACGCCGACCGGCGACAGCAAGCCGCAGGCGCTGCCGATCGCGCAGACGATCCCCGCGCCGCGCGACGTTCCCTATCCCGGCACGATCAGGCTCGCGGTCGATGCCACCGACACCGCGCACCGCATCTTCCGCGTGAGCGAGACGATCCCGGTCACCGCCGGTCCGCTGACGTTGCTGCATCCCGCCTGGCTGCCGGGCGCGCACGCGCCGCAGGGCGAGATCGACAAGATCGCCGGGCTGACGATCACCGCCAACGGCGCGACGATCCCGTGGCAGCGCGATCCGATCGACGTCCGCGCTTTCCATATCGACGTGCCCGCGGGCGTGGCGAGCATCGAGGTGAAGTTCCAGTTCCTTTCCGCCACCGCCGAGAGCCAGGGCCCGGTGGTGATGACGCCCAACATGCTGGCGCTCGAATGGATTTCTACCCTGCTCTATCCGGCGGGCCATTACGTCCGCCAGATCATGATCGATCCCAGCGCGACCTATCCGGCGGGCTGGACTTCGGCGACCGCGCTCCGCCCGTCCGGCACGGCGACGGCGGCGGGCGGCACGGTCCATTATGCGCCGGTGGCGCTCGATACGCTGGCGGACTCGCCGGCGTTCGCGGGGCTTTATTATCGCGGCGACGCGCTTTCGCCCGACGTGACGCTCAATACCTTCGCCGAGCGGCCCGACCAGCTCAGGATCAAGCCCGAGCAGCTCGCCCAGCACAAGGCGCTGATCGCGCAGGCGGCGAAGCTCTTCGGCGCGCAGCATTACAGCCATTACGACTTTCTGTTCGCGCTCTCGGACAGGATCCAGGGCTTCGGGCTGGAGCATCATCGCTCGTCCGAGGATCAGGCGCCCGGCGATTATTTCCTGAGCTGGGACGATCATGTCGCCGAGCGCGATCTGCTCGCACACGAATATACGCATAGCTGGAACGGCAAGTTCAGGCGGCCCGCCGATCTCTGGACTCCCGATTATCGCACGCCGATGCGGGACAGCTTGCTCTGGGTGTATGAAGGGCAGACTCAATTCTGGGGCAATGTGCTCACCGCGCGGGCGGGGCTGATCTCCAAGCAGGATGCGTTCGATGCGCTGGCGGCGGTGGCGGCGGGCTATGATACGCAGCCGGGCCGGGCGTGGCGCCCGCTGGTCGATACCACCAACGAGGAGATCATCTCCAATCGCCATCCCGAACCCTGGGCGAGCTGGCAGCGGCCCGAGGATTATTATTCCGAAGGCCAATTGATCTGGACCGAAATCGACCAGATGCTCCGCGAGAAATCGGGGGGCCGGAAATCGATGGACGATTTCGCCAAGGCCTTCTTCGGCACGCACGATCGCGACTGGGGGGAACTGACCTATACGCTCGACGATATCGTCGCGACGCTCGACAAGGTGCAGCCCTACGATTGGGCGGCCTATCTGCGCGACCGCGTCTATGCGGTGGCGCCCAAGGCGCCGCTCGGCGGGATCGCCAAGGGCGGCTATCGCCTGGTCTATACCGAAGAGGCCGGCGCCTATTGGAAGAGCCTCGAGGGCGCGCGGCATGCGATGAACCTCAGCTATTCGCTGGGGATGGTGATCGGCAAGCAAGGCGAGGTCGGAGCCGTGCTATGGGATAGCCCGGCATTCAATGCGGGCATTTCGGCGGGCACGACGCTGGTCGCGATCAACGGCGACGCATATTCCGACGGCGATCTCAAGGCGGCGATCACCGCCGCCAAGGGCGGGACCAGGCCGATCACATTGCTGATCAAGCAGGGCGAGGTCTATCGCACCGTCGCCGTGCAATGGAACGGCGGCCTGCGCTATCCGCACCTCGAGCGCGTCGGCAAGGGGCCAGGGAGCCTCGACGCACTCTACGCACCACGAAGCTGACCAGCCGCTTCATGCCCGCCCGCACCCTGCTGCTGTTCGGCGCGACCGGCGATCTGGCGCGGCGGATGCTGCTGCCGTCGCTGTTCGGGCTCGACGCCGATGGCCTGCTGCACGAGGGGCTGGCGATCGTCGGCACCGCGCGACACGCGATCGGCGACGACGGCTTTCGCGAGAGCGCGGCGACCGCGGTCGAGCCGATCCTCGCCGACCGCAAGCTCGACGGCGCGGTCCTGGAGCGCTTCCTCGCGCGGCTGAGCTATGTCCCGGCCGACGCCTCCGATCTCGCCAGCTTCGCGGCACTCGGCGAAGCGCTGAGGGATCGGATCGACGGCGGCATCGCGATCTTCCTCTCGACCGCGCCCAGCCTGTTCGGATCGACGATCGCGGGGCTCGAACAGGCGGGTCTCGCCGGGCCGAAGACGCGCCTCGCGCTCGAAAAGCCGCTGGGGCAGGATCTCGCCTCCAGCCGCGAGATCAACGATGCGGTGGCGCGGGTCTTCCCCGAGGATCGCACCTTCCGGATCGATCATTATCTCGGCAAGGAGACCGTGCAGAACCTGCTGGCGATGCGCTTCGGCAACGTGCTGTTCGAGCCCTTGTGGAACGCCAGCGGCATCGAGCATGTCCAGATCACGATCTCCGAAACCGTCGGGCTCGAGGGGCGTACCGGCTATTTCGACGGCATGGGCTCGTTACGGGACATGGTGCAGAACCATATGCTCCAGTTGCTCGCACTGGTCGCGATGGAGGCACCGGCGCAATTTTCGGCCAATGCGGTGCGCGACGAGAAGGTGAAGGTGCTGCGCTCGCTCCGCCCGCTCGATGCCGCCAGGGAAAGCGTGATCGGCCAATATACGGCGGGCGCGGTCGCCGGGCAGCCGGTGCCGGGCTATCTCGACGAGCTCGGGGTGCATTCGGATACCGAGACGTTCGTCGCGCTGAAGGCGCATGTCGATAACTGGCGCTGGCATGGCGTGCCCTTCTACCTGCGCACCGGCAAAAGGCTGCCGGTGCGGCGATCGGAGATCATCGTCCAGTTCCGCGCGGTGCCGCATTCGATGTTCAGCGGGCGCGGCGCCGCGCTGCGGCCCAACCGGCTGGTGATCGGCATCCAGCCCGAGGAGAATATCGGGCTGACGATCATGGCCAAGCAGCCGGGGCTCGATCGCCAGGGCATCCGCCTGCGCGAAGTGCCGCTCGATATCGGCATGGCCAACGCCTTTGCCGACGTGCGGCGCCGGATCGCCTATGAGCGGCTGCTGATCGACCTGATCGAGGGCGAGAGCACCCTGTTCGTCCGCCGCGACGAGGTGGAGGCGCAATGGCACTGGATCGATGCGATCCGAAGCGGCTGGGACGAGGCGGGAATGCGCCCGAAAGCCTATGCGGCGGGAACCTGGGGGCCTGCCGCGGCGATAGCGCTTACCGAGCGCGATGGAGTGAGCTGGAATGATTGAAGCCGAATGGTGGGACTATGAGGAGCGCGACGAGTTCGTCGATGCGGTTGCGGGCGATATCGGCTTCATCATCGAAAGCGCGATCGATGCGCGAGGATCGGCGGTGCTGGCGCTATCGGGCGGCAAGACGCCGATCGCCGCTTACGAGAAGCTCGCGCGGGCCAAGCTCGAATGGAAGCGCGTGACGATCTTTCCGGTCGACGATCGGCTGGTGAAGGTCGACGATCCGATGTCCAACGTCGGCATGCTCGCCAGGATATTCCTGCCCAAGGGGGCGCGCGTGATGCCGCTTTCCGCCGACAACCCCGATTACAAGGGTGCCGGCGCCGCCGCCGACGCGCGGCTCCAGGACGTGAGCTGGCCGCCCGATCTCGTGCTGCTCGGTATGGGCGATGACGGGCACACCGGATCAATCTTCCCCGGCCCCGATTATCAGGCGGCGCTCGATGCGCCCAAGGCGCGCCGCGCGATCGGCGTGATGCCCGATCCGATGCCAGAGGATGCGCCCGTCCCGCGCGTGACGATGACGGCGGCGGCGATCCGCTCGGCGCGCGCCCTGATGATCGCGATCACCGGCGAGAAGAAGAAGGCGCTGCTCGAAACCGCGATCGCGGAGGGCGCGAGCAGCACGCTGCCGATCGGACGCGTGCTGGCGGAGGCGGATCAGGCGGTCGACATCCACTGGAGCGCCGAATGAGCCTGGACGCCGCCGTGAGCGCGGTCACCGATCGGGTGATCGCGCGATCGGCGGCGACCCGGGGACGTTATCTCGATCTGATCGCGCGCGAGCGCGACCAGGGCGTCCACCGCCCCCACCTCGCCTGCGGCAATCTCGCGCACGGCTTCGCGGCGGCCGGCGAGGACAAGCATGCGATCAAGCGCGGGCATGCGATGAACATCGGCATCGTCACCGCGTACAACGACATGCTCTCGGCGCACCAACCCTATGGGCGCTACCCCGAGCAGATCAAGATTTTCGCACGCGAGGTCGGCGCCACGGCGCAGGTGGCGGGCGGGGTGCCGGCGATGTGCGACGGCGTGACCCAGGGACAGCCCGGCATGGAGCTGTCGCTGTTCAGCCGCGACACGATCGCGCTCTCCACCGCAGTGGCGCTCAGCCACGGGATGTTCGAGGGCGCGGCTTTGCTCGGCATCTGCGACAAGATCGTGCCCGGGCTGCTGATCGGTGCGCTGCGTTTCGGCCATCTGCCGATGCTGCTCGTCCCCGGCGGGCCGATGCCGTCGGGCCTGCCCAACAAGGAGAAGGTCCGCATCCGCGAGGCCTATGCGGCGGGCGAGGCCAGCGAGGAGGATCTGCTGGAGGGCGAAAGCGCCAGCTATCATTCGGCGGGCACCTGCACCTTCTACGGCACCGCCAACAGCAACCAGATGATGATGGAGGTGATGGGGCTGCACGTTCCCGGCGCCGCCTTCGTCAATCCGGGCACCAGGCTGCGGCAGGAGCTGACGCGCGCCGCGGTCCATCGGCTCGCCGGGATCGGCTGGGCGGGCGACGATTATCGCCCGCTGGGGCGCTGCATCGACGAGAAGGCGATCGTCAACGCCGCCGTCGGCCTGCTCGCCACCGGCGGATCGACCAACCATGCGATCCACATCCCGGCGATCGCGCGCGCGGCGGGGATCCTGTTCGACTGGGAGGATCTCGATCGGCTGTCGGGCGCGGTGCCGATGATCGCCAGCGTCTATCCCTCGGGACCGGGCGACGTGAACCAGTTCCATGCGGCGGGCGGCATGGCGTACGTGATCGGCGCGCTGCTCGAGGCGGGGCTGCTCCATGGCGACGTGCCGACGGTTTGGGAGGGGGGCCTGGCGCGCTACGCAAAAGAGCCTGCGCTTCGTGATGCCGGACCTGTTCCAGCCGCGCACTTACCGGCTACGGCGCGAGGCGAGGAGTGGACCCCAGACGGCAATCTGGCGTGGCACCCGGTGCGCGTCTCCCGCAACAGCGAAATGCTGCGCCCGGTCTCCGATCCCTTCCTCCCCGACGGCGGCATGCGGCTCGTCACCGGCAACCTCGGCCGCGCGACCTTCAAGACCAGCGCGGTGACGCGCGACCGCTGGAGCATCGAGGCGCCGGCGCGCGTGTTCCACGAACAGGACGACGTGCTCGCGGCCTATAAGGCGGGCGAGCTGGAGCGCGACGTGATCGTGGTGGTGCGTTTCCAGGGGCCGCGCGCCAACGGCATGCCCGAGCTGCACAAGCTCACCCCGGCGTTGGGCGTGCTCCAGCAGAAGGGCTTCAAGGTCGCGCTGGTCACCGACGGGCGGATGTCGGGGGCGAGCGGCAAGGTGCCCGCGGCGATCCACGTCTCGCCCGAGGCGTTCGCGGGCGGGCCGATCGCCAAGGTGCGCGACGGCGACATCATCCGGCTATGCGCCAATCGCGGCGACCTCGAGCTGCTGCTCGATCGCCAGGAGCTCGCGGCGCGCGACGCGGCACCGCCGCCGCTCGCGCATCTCGGCACCGGGCGCGAGCTGTTCGCCTTCATGCGCGACGGCGCGAGCGAGGCCGAGGCGGGCGGATCAGCGATGCTCGCGGCGATGGAACGGGATTATGGACTATGATGGCGATCGAGCAGGTCATGGCGCTGGCGCCGGTGATCCCCGTGCTGGTGATCGAGGATGCCGCGCATGCACGGCCGATCGCCGAGGCGCTGGTGCGCGGCGGCATTCGCGCGCTGGAGGTGACGCTGCGCACGCCCGCCGCGATCGAAGCGATGCAGGAGATGGCCAAGGTCGAGGGCGCGGTGGTCGGCGCGGGGACGGTCGTCAGCGAACGCCAACTCGATCAGGTGATGGCGGCCGGGGCGCGCTTCATCGTCAGCCCCGGGCTGACCGATCGGCTGGGCGCCGCGGTGATCGCGCGCGGCATACCGTTCCTGCCCGGCGTGTCCGACGCGGCCGATATCATGCGCGGGCTCGATCTCGGGCTCGACCGCTTCAAATTCTTCCCGGCGGAGGCCTCGGGCGGGATCGCCGCGCTCAAGGCGCTGGCTGGACCCTTCCATCAATGCCGTTTCTGCCCGACCGGCGGGATCAACGAGGCGAGCGCGCCGGGATGGCTCGCCGAGCCCGCCGTGCTGTGCGTCGGCGGTAGCTGGCTGGTGCCCACAGGCGTGCCCGACCAGGCCGAGATCGAGAAGCGCGCGCGCGCCGCCGCGAAGCTGCGCGCGCCCTGACCTCAGGCGAGCGGACCCGAATAGAACCAGCGCCGCGTCGCCAGCGTCCGCACCAGCACGCAACCGCAATCGCGGCAGGTCGAGCGCACGGTGCTGCCCGAAATCCCGATCGGCACGCGCCGGGGCCGATGCCGCCCGTTCGCGCAAGGGCTGTGATGAACATCGTTTGCCATGATCGCCTCCGTCGGCGACCCGTTTCGATCGACGAGATCGCACGCGCATTTCGCGTTTGTTGCCGCGGTGAAGGAAACGAGACGCGAAACGGGCCCGCCCTCGGGGAAGGACGGGCCCGTCGGTGGCCGCGCGCGGGCAGCCTGCAAACGCCCGAGGGGAGTCGATGGCGCTTTGCTACGCTGAGGATAGGCGCGGTTGCCGGCCGATCCAGATGCTTCTGCTTTCAGCCGGTCAAGGCGCGGTTTTGAGCGCGGGCGGCGGCGGGGCTTCCGGCCCCTGATCGACGGGCCCCGACCAGGTGAGCGTGATCGACATCCGCCGATTGCGCGGATCATAGCGATCGGCGGCGATGTACGGCTCGCGATCGGCGACGCCCTCGATCCGCGCGAAGCGATCGGAAGGCACACCCTGATCGGCCAGCGCCTTGCGCGTCGCCTCGGCCCGCGCGCTCGACAGCGTCCAATTGTTGACCGATCGCCCCGCCGCATAGGGCAGCGCATCGGTATGGCCGCGCACGATCACGCCGTTGGGCACGCCGCCGACCACCTGCGCGACCTTGCCCATCAAGGCATAGGCATCTGGCACCAGCCGATCGGTGCCCATCCCGAACATCGCGAAATCGGCCTTGTCGATCAGATCGATGCGCAGCCCCTCGCGCGTATCGGTGAAGCGGATGTTCTGCATGAAGCGAGTCATGCTCTTGTCCTGCGACAGCTTCTGGACGAGCTGACGGCGGAGGAAGCCGAAACGCTGCTGATCCTTGCTGCGGTTGGTCACCGAGCTTTCGGACTGGCCGCCGCTGGCATCGCGCGGGAT
Source organism: Sphingomonas bacterium (assembly GCF_903644055.1). GTDB lineage: Bacteria > Pseudomonadota > Alphaproteobacteria > Sphingomonadales > Sphingomonadaceae > Sphingomonas_I. The sequence continues at coordinate 11,020 of NZ_CAHJXD010000198.1, forward strand.
CGTCATGCTCTTGCTGCCGACGCCGCCGTTGTGATGCGGATAATTGTCCTTGGCCAGGATCGAATCGCCGCCGAACGGGCCGTTGGCGCCCGCGCTCTTCTCGCGCATCTCGACGAGCGTCGGCGTGAAATAATCGGCGATGCCCTTGCGCTGCTTCTCGGTCGTGGCGCCGAGGATCCAGAGCAAGAGGAAGAAGGCCATCATCGCGGTCACGAAATCCGCATAGGCGACCTTCCATGCGCCGCCATGGTGGCCGGCATGCGCCTCGACGACGATCTTCTTGACGATGATCGGCCGGGGCTCGGGCTCGTTCTTGCCCCGCTTCGACGGCGACGCCATCAGTTGCCACTTTCGCCAGATGTTTCGCTTGCGGTCTTCCTCATCGTCAACGCCCGCGCATGCCGTCGAACACATCGGCGAAGGCCGGCTGGTTCGAGTGGGTGATCCCCGATCGCGCCGCCTCGATCACCAGCGGCAGCGGATGGCCGTGCAGCGAGGCGATGATGATCTGCTTGACGACGCCGTAGATCGCGCTGTCCGCCTCGATCACCTGTTTGCAGCGATTGGCGAAAGGGCCGACCATCCCGTAGGCGAGCAGCACGCCCATGAAGGTGCCGACCAGCGCCGAGCCGATCATCGCGCCGAGGATCGCGGGCGGCTTGTCGATCGAGCCCATCGTCTTCACCACGCCGAGCACGGCGGCGACGATGCCGAGCGCGGGAAGCGCATCGGCGAGGCTTTGCAGCGTGTCGGCGGGGCGGATATCGTCATGGTGGTGCGTCTTGAGCGCATTATCCATCACATCCTCGACCGCGTGCGGATCGAGCGTGCCGCTGGAGATCACCACCAGCCGCAGCGTATCGGTGATCATATGGACGAGCGTGCTGTCCTTGAGCAGCTTGGGATATTGCGCGAAGATCGCGGAGGATTTGGGATCCTCTATATGCGGCTCCAGCGCCACCGGCCCTTCGATGCGCAGCATCTTCATCAGGCTGGAAACGAGAAAGATCGTCTCCAGATAATCCTTCTTCTTATATTTCGGCCCCTTGAAGACCTTGCCGAAGCCGCCGCCAAGCTGCTTCAGCTCCTTCATCGAATTGCCCGCGATGATCGCGCCGAGCGCGGCACCACCGATGATGATCATCTCATGCGGGATGGACTCCATCACCGGGCCGAGCGCGCCACCGGTGAAGGCGAAGCCGCCGAACACCATGACGATCAGGATGACGATGCCGATGGCAGCAAACATAGTCTTCGGCTCTCCCCGCCATGCTGTCCGGATGCGCGATCGGGCTAGGCCCTGTTCCCGCAAATATGATTAACGGCAGGGAGGCGATCTCTTTAGCGCCAGACCGCAATTTGCAGACGCGCCCTTTCGCGAGTTTCCCCGCTGCCTGCCGACGCTGAAGAAGAAGCTGGACCCCGGCTCAAGGCCGGGGGTGACGTCCATCTTGAACAGGACAGCCTCTAGCCGAGCATGCTGAAGAGATTGCTCTTGTGGCTCTGCGCGAACACCGTCTGCGCCGCCTGCAACGCGAGCTGCTTCGACTGGATCTCGCTCAGCGCATAGGTCAGATCGGTGTCTTCGAGGCCCGAGCGTTCGGCGGAAAGATCCTCGTCGCTATTCTCGAGGCTGGTCTTCATGTCGGCGAAGCGACCGGCGCGCAGGCCCTGATCGGTCTGGGCGGTGGTGATGTGCGCCATGGCGGCGTCGAGCTCGTCGAGGCTGGTCGAAAGGCCGGCCGTGTCGCCGGTTTGCAGCGCGGTCGCCGCCGATGCGAGGATCGTGGCGATCGTCTTGGTGCCGCCTGCCGTGACCACGCCGCCGAAGACGCTCGCCTGCGATGCCGTGGCGGCGATGCTCAGGCTGTCCGAAATGGGGATCGACGTGGGCGTAGCCGCCGGGAAGAGCGGGCGGCCCTGCGGATCGGTGGCGGCGGCATATCCGGCGATATCCTGCCCGATGCTGTTGATCTCGGTCGCCAGCGCGTTGCGATCGATCGCCGATGCGCTCTGGGTACGCCCGTTTAGCAGCAGCTCCTTGGCGCGGGTCAGAGCGGTCTGGACCGAGGCGAGCTTGGCATCGGCGGCGCTGGCGACCGCGCTGCCCGTACCGATATTCTTGGCATAGACGGCGTGATCGGCCTGGATCGTGCCGATGCTCGCGATCCGCGCGGCGGCGACGGGATCGTCCGACGCGGCGGTGAGGCGCTTGCCGGTGGAGACCGTCTGCTGGAGCTTGGCGAGGTCGCTCGAGATGCGCGTCTGTCGCGCGATTTCGGCGGCGGAAATGTAGCGCGTGGCGCCGATCATGGCCTGATCCTCAATTGAAAAGGGCGAATATCGATTGCAGCGTCTCGCGCGCGGTCTGGATGACCTTGGCGGACGCCTGATAGGCCTGCTGGAAGCGCAGCAGCTCGGCGGCCTCGGTATCGAGATCGACGCCGGACACTTCATCGAGCGAGGCATAAGCACCGTCCTTGCGCGAAGCGGCTGCGGTGGATTCGGTGGTGGCGGCCGAAACCAGCAGCGCGTGGCTGTTGACCAGCGACTGCCATTTGGCCTCGACGCCAGTGCCGTCGCGCAGGCTGGAGAGCGCGAGCAGGTTGCCATTGTCGGCACCGGCGGCCGATGCGGCGGCGATCGCCGTGGGATCGTTGGTGGCGAGCGCGATCGTCGCGGCATCGGTGCCGCTGAGCAGCGCCACACCGGCCGTGCCGGCGGGGGTCTTGCCCTGCGCCTGCCAGGCATTGAGGCCGGTGACGAGCTGGCTGGCGATCGCATCGACCTGCTGGCGGCGCCCGGCGATGACGTTCGATACATCGACGAGCCCGGCCAGCGCGCCCCCGGTCGGCGTCGCGGCGGAGGTCGCGCCATCCTTGGTCACGCTCATCGACACCTGGCCGTTCGTCGCGACCTGGAGCCGCAGGAAGGCGGGCGAGGCGCTGTTGCTGGAGAGCAGCAGCGGCCCCGAATAATCGCTGAGCTTGATCGAGGCCGCGCCATTGGCCTCGACCGTGACATCGATGCCCAGCTTGGCGGAAAGACCGCCGATCAGCGAATCGCGCTGATCCTCGAGCTGCGCGCGCGCCGCCGATCCCAGGGGCGCGGTCTGTAGCGCGACATTGACCTTGCCGAGCGCGGCGAGATCGGAATTGGCCTGATCGACGAGGCTGCCCGCCTGCGAGGAGACGGTGCCTGCGATCTTGCCGAGATCGGCGCCGGTCTGGCCGATCCCGGTCGCGGCATTGCCGATGTTGGACAGCATCGTCTGGCGCAGCGACGTATCGTTGGGGTTGGCGGCGAGCTGCGTCGCGCTGGTGAAAACCGCCGTAAGTTTGGCCGCGACGCCGCCATTGGTATCGCTCAGCATCGTCTCGACCGAAGACAGATATTGCGTGCGCGTACCCGAACGGCTGGCGTCCGAATTGGCGGACCAGGCGCTGGTCGCCTTATATTGATCCCAGACGCGCTGCACCTGGCTCGCCTGCACGCCGCCGAACGCGCTGCTCGTGCGGTTGAGCGAGTAGGGGCTCGTCGCCGATGTCTGCTCGGTGAGCTTGACCGAGCGGCGCGCGAAGCCCTCGGTATCGGAATTGGTGACATTCTCGCCGACGGCGGCGAGCGCGCCCTGATAGGCGAGGACGCCGGAGCGGCCGATCGAGAGCAGATCGCTCATTGGCCGGCCTTGCCGTCACCAGGCAGGGTGCCTGCAATCGGAGCGCTCAATCGTGCGCCATATTGCTTCACCAGCATGTCGGCGATGTGCAGCCCGCCCTTCTCCGCCATCTGGTCGGCCATCTTGGCGTCGCTCATGTCGCGGAACTGCTCGGACGAACTCGAATCGAGCAGGCCCTCGCCAAGGCTCGCCGAGCGCATCGATTTTATCATCTGGCGCAGGAAAATCGCCTCGAACGCCTTGGCGGCGGTCTTGAGCTTGGCGAGATCGGCCGGCGGCGCGGCCGTCGTGCCGGCTGCGGCCGTTGGGGAAAGCGCGTCGGTCACAGCACGATCAACTCCGCCTTCATCGCGCCGGCCTGCTTGAGCGCCTCGAGGATCGCCACGAGATCGGCCGGCGATGCGCCGATCGCGTTCACCGCCTTCACGATGTCCGCGAGGCTGGCGCCGGGGGCGAAGCGGAACATCGGGCGGCGCTCCTCTTCCACCGCGATCTTGCTCTTGGGGACGATCGCGGTCTGCCCCTGGCTGAAGCCTTCGGGCTGCGAGACCTGGAGATCGTTGCTGACCTTGACGGTGAGCTTGCCGTGCGTGACCGCGGCGGGCGCGATCCGCACCGCGCCGTTGATCACCACCGTGCCGGTGCGGGCGTTGACGATGACGCGGGCAGGCGCATCGGCAGGATCGACCGAAAGATCCTGGATCTGGCCCATCAGCGCGGTGCGGAGCTCGGCCCCCTGCGGCGCGGTGATCGCGACCGTCACCGCATCGATCGCGCGCGCGCGGCCCGCGCCGATGCTGGCGTTGATCGCATTGGCGACGCGGCCCACCGTGGTGAGATCGGCCTCGGCGAGGTTGAAGCGTACCTCGGGCGCGTTCGCGAAACCGGCGTCGACCGCGCGTTCGACCGTCGCCCCGCCGGGAATGCGGCCGGCGGTCGGTACGTTGACCGTGACCTTCGATCCGTCGGCGGCATCGATGCCGAGCCCGCCCACCGCGAGATTGCCCTGCGCCATCGCATAGACCTGCCCGTCCGCGCCCTGAAGCCCGGCCATCAGCAAGGTGCCGCCGCGCAGGCTCTTGGCCTTGCCCAGCGCGGCGACGGTGATGTCGAGCCGCTCGCCGGGCTTGGCGAACGGCGGCAGCTCGGCGGTGATCATCACCGCCGCGGCATTTTTGAGCGCGGGATTGACGCCGGGCGGCAGCGCGAGGCCGAAGCGCGAGGCGACGCCCTTCATGCCCTGCGTGGTATATTCGAGGCTGTCGTCGCCGGTCCCCGCGAGGCCGACGACGATGCCGTAGCCGGTCAACTGGTTGGCGCGCAGCCCCTGGAAGGTGCCGAGATCCTTGATCCGATCGGCGGCGGCGGGCGCGGGCGCCACGATGGCGGCGAGCAGCGGCACCACCGCGAGCAGCGAAAGCCAGCGCCACAGCGGCGAACCAAGCAGACGGGACCAGGCGAAAGGCTGGGACATACGCATCCTTAGAAGGGGCTGATCCGCGAGAAGAAGCGGCCGAACCAGCCCTGCTGGCTGGCGCGCGCGATCTCTCCGGTGCCCGAATAAGCGATCTTGGCATCGGCGACGCGGGTGGAGGGAATGCTGTTGTCGAAGTCGATATCGGTCTGGCGGATGATGCCCGAAATGCGGATCTGCTCGTCGCCGCGATTGAGCGTGAGCTGCTTCTCGCCGCGCACCAGCATCGTGCCGTTGGGATAGACCTGGGCGATCGTCACGCTGATCGCGCCGGTCAACTGGTTGGATTGCTCGGCGCCGCCCTTGCCGTCATATTTCTGGCCGTCGCCCATGTTGAGGTTGACCTTGTTGAGGATGGTCGCGATCGGCCCGGTCGGCGGCGGCGTCACGCTGATCGAACCGTTGCGGTTGACCGTCGCGCTGTTGCTCTTGAGCGCCTGCGTCTTCTCGACGAGGAGGATCGTCACGACATCCCCGACGCGCGCGGCGCGCGTGCCCGAGGTGAGCGGCGCATAGCCGTAACCCGCGTGGAAGATCGCGCCATCGGCGGGCGGCGCTTCGATCGCCGGCGGCGCGTAGCTGGGCGCATATTCGATATGGAGCTGCGTCGATTTCTTGATGCGCGCCTGCGCGGGCGCTGGCAGCGCGAGGATTGCGGCGCCGGCGGCGAGACCGAGGAGGACAGCGAGCTTCACAGGCGCCGCCTCAAAGCTGCTGGTTGGCATATTGCATCATCTCGTCGGTCGCCTTGATCAGCTTTGAATTCACCTCGTAGGCGCGCTGCGTCTCGATCATGTCGACCAGCTCCTCGGTGATATCGACGTTCGAGGATTCGAGGCTGCCCTGCGCGATCGTACCGCGCCCATCGACGCCGGCATCGCCGACCTGCGGCGCACCGGACGAAGCCGTCTCGACCAGCAGATTGTTGCCCATCGCCTGAAGTCCGGTGGGATTGGTGAAGCTGACCGTCTGGATCTTGCCGAGCGCGGTGGTCGCGGCCTGGCCCTGGAGCGTCGCCGAGACGGTGCCGTCGGCGGCGATCGTGATTCCGGTGGCACCCGCCGGCACGGTGATCGGCGGCTGTAGCGGCATGCCGTCCGAGGTGGTGACGTTTCCTTCCGCCGACAGGCTGAAATTTCCGTCGCGGGTGTAGGCGGTCTGGCCGTCGGGCTTGAGGATCTGGAAGAAGCCGGCGCCCTGGATCGCGAGATCGAGGCTGTTGCCCGTCGTCTGCAGCGAACCCTGCGTATCGATCCGCGTGGTGCTCATGATCTTGACGCCCGAGCCGAGGTTGAGCCCGGTGGCATATTTGTTCTGGTCGGACGAAGCCGCGCCCGGATCGGTGATCGACTGATAGGCCAGGGTCTCGAACTGGGCGCGATCGCGCTTGAAGCCGGTGGTGTTCACGTTCGCCAGATTGTTGGCGATCACGCGCATGCGCTCGTTCTGCGCATCGAGCCCGGTGCGGGCGACGTGGAGGGCGGCGTTGGTCATCTAAAGGGACTCCTCAGTCCGAGATTTTCATGAGATCGGCCGCGGCGCGGTCCATCTCCTGCGTGGTGGTGAGCATCTTGACCTGCCCGTCCCAGGCGCGGCTGGCATCGATCATGTCGACCAGCGCCGATGAGGTGCTGACGTTCGATCCCTCGAGGCTGCGCGCGGTGACCTTGGCGTCGGGATCGGACGGCAGCGTTCCGCCGCCCGCGACCTGGAACAGACCGTCCAGGCCCTTCCTGATTTCCGAGCCCTTGGGACCGACGAGCTTGAGCCGATCGACCTGTTGCGGATTCTTGGGGTCACCGCCCTGCGGCACGATCCAGATCGCGCCATCTTCCGCGATCGAAACCTTGTCGGCGGGAGGCAGGGTGATCGGGCCACCCTCGCCGAGGATGATCTGCCCGTCGCCGGTGGTCAGCAGCCCGCTGTCGTTCCGCTGGAGATCGCCGCGCCGCGTATAGCTCTCGCCGCCTTCGGCGCCCTGCACCGCGAGCAAGGCATCACCGCCGAGTGCGACATCGAGATCGCGGCCCGTGGCGGTGACGGCGCCCGGGCGCATGTCGGTGCCCGTGACCTCCCCGGTGACGGTCGCGCGCGTGTCGGCGGCGCCGCCGCTCGACATCCACAGCGCCTGCGCGTTGGTCATCTCGCCCCGGAAGCCCGTGGTGTTGGCGTTGGCGAGGTTGCTGGCGATCGCCGCCTGGCGCGCCATCGCGCCACGCATCGCCGCCAGCGAACTGTAGATGAGGCGATCCATCGGGGTTCAGCTCAGGAGCGCAGGTTGACGATCGTGTCGGTCATATTGTTGGCCGTCTCGATCGCCTTGGCGTTGGCGGAAAAGTTGCGCTGCGCCGAGATCAGCGACACCAGTTCCTCGGTGATATCGACATTGGCCTGTTCGAGCGCACCCGACTGGATGATTCCCGCCGAGCCCGTGCCCGCCTGGCCGACCACCGGCTCCCCCGAAAGTCCGCTCTCGCCCCAACGCGAATCGCCGAGCTGGCGCAGGCCGTTGGGGTTCGGGAAGTTGGCGATCACCAGCGAGCCCAGCTTCTTGGTGGTGCCGTCCGAAAAGGTGGCGGTGACCAGGCCGGACGAATCGACCGCGAGATTGTCGAGCTGCCCCGCCGCGCGGCCGTCCTGGTGGAAGGCGCCGGGGGTGAAGGTCGATGCGGTCTGGCGCGTGGTCGAACCATAGGTCAGCTTGAGGCCGATCGGCGCCGATGCGCCGGAGGGCAGAACGCTGTTGAAGGTCACGGTGCTCGCCGGCGAGGTCAATACGCCGTTGGTGTCGAACACCATGTTGAGCGGTGCGGGCGGGTTGGTCGTGGCGTTGTTGTCCGCGCTCGTCTGCTGATCGCCGATGAACAGCCGCGCCTGCCAGGTGGAGCTGGTGATGGCGGGCGTCGCGGTGGCATCGGGGCCGATGCGCGAATAATAGAGCGTCGCCTGCTGCGGATTGCCCGCCGAGTCATAGACCGTCGTCGCGCTCGAATAATTATAGCTGTTCGGATCGTAGCGATCGAACTTGTAAGGCAGCGTCGCCGTATAGGCCGAGCGCTTCGACGGCAGATCGGCATCGCTCGGCAGCGTCGCGGAAAGATCGAGCGTCGTGCTCGCGGCGGGCGCACCGGCGCTCTGCGGGATTTGCAGCGCCGCCGCCGCCGCCATGCCCGTGGCGGAAAGCGCACCCGTGCTGTCGACGGGCAGCACCTGCACGAACGAACCGTTCGAATCGACGAGATAGCGCTCGTCGTTGATCGAGAAGGCGCCGTTGCGCGTGAAGGAGAGCTGGCTTCCCGTCTTGGTGACGAAGAAGCCCTGCCCCGAAATCGCGAGATCGAGCGCGCGATCGGAGGTCTGGAACCCCCCTTGCGTGAATTGCTGGCTGATCGATTTCAGCCGCGTGCCCTGCCCCGCGACATTGCCCGATTGCAGCGGCGAGGCCGAGATCAGATCGCCGAATTCGGCGCGGCTCTTCTTGAAGCCGATCGACCCGACATTGGCGACGTTGTTCGAAATGACGCTGAGATCGGACTGTGCGCCCTTGAGGCCGGAGAGCGAGGTGTAGAAGGACATGGATCACTCCTGGGGAGAAAGAGGGTTCAGCCGAGCTGGATGACGTCGCTCGGCGCGAAGCTGCCGAGGCCGGTGACGAGCCTGGTGGAGCCGGAGGCGGGGGATTGGACCGATTGCACCTCGGTCCACGCGGCGTTGGTGGTGGTGACGCTGCCCGATCCGGCCGCGGCGGCCGCCGAGACGACGATGCGCAGCGGGCCGGCGACGGCCGCGCCCGCGCTGTCCTTGCCATCCCAGCTCCAGTCGATCGCACCCGCCGATCTGGCGCCGAGATCCTCGGTATGGACGGTCTGACCATTTGCATCGAGCAGGCTGACGGTAACGTCCTTGGCATCCGAAGGCAGCGTGATCTCGCCGGCGTAGGCGCCGGTCGAGAGCGCGGCGGCGGAAGCGGAGGCGACGAGCGCGCCGCGCCCGATCCAGCCCGAGGCATCGCCGAACCGCGCGGCGGCGAGATCGCTCGCCATATTTTTCAGGCTGGCATTCATCTCGGTGATGCCCGCGACCTGGCTGAAGGTCGCCATCTGCTGGACCATCTGGGTGTTGTCGGTGGGCGCGGTGGGATCCTGCGTCGCGAGCTGCGCGGTGAGCAGCTTCAGAAAGCCCGATTGATCGATCGTCTTGCTCGCCGCGGCACTCTTGGCCGACGAAGTGGTGGCGCCGGAGCCGCTGGCGAGCGAGTCCAGATAGCTGTTGCCGGTGGCTAGGGTCATTTCTCTATCCTCAGCGTATCGAGGGTCAGCGTCTTGGCGGTCTGAAGCACCTGGACGTTGTTCTGGTACTGGCGCGCGGTCTCCATCATCTCGACGAGCTCGCCCGCATTATCGACGCCGGCCTCCCAGACATTGCCCTCCTTGTCGGCGAGCGGATTGCCGGGATCGTGGCGCTGCGTCGGCTCGGTCGCGCTGGCGACGACCCTGCTGACCTTGACGGTGGCGACGCCTTCCTGCCCGCCGACGGTCTGGAACACCGGCTTGAGCGCGCGGAACGCGCCTTCCTTGGTAGTCGAGACGCTGTTGGCGTTGGCGAGGTTCGACGCGGTGGTCGAAAGCCGCAGTAGCTGCGCGGACATCGCGCGGCCGGCGACGTCGAAGATCGAAAGGTTGGTGGTCATCGCCTCATTCGCCCTTGAGCGCCGACATCACCGTGGCGATGCGGCCCTGGAGGAACGAGAGCGTGGTTTTATACTGGACGGCGTTTTCGGCGAACAGGGTCTGCTCGGTCGAAAGCTCGACCGTATTGCCGTCGAGCGAGCTCTGCAGCGGCACGCGATAGCCCATCGCGCCTTCGGCCGCGGCGCCGGCGGTGGCGGAGCGATCGTCGGCCGAGCCGCCCGCCGCCTGCGCGCTGGCGGAGGCGAGCGCCTTGGTGAAATCGAAATCGCGCGCCTTGTAATTGGGGGTGGCGGCGTTGGCGATGTTGGACGCCAGCATCGCCATCCGCTGCGAACGCAGCGTCAGCGCGGTGCCGTGGATGCCGAAAAGCGGATCGTCTGCCATATCGTGCCTCCTTTCGTCCTAAAGGTCTCGTGCCACCGGTCGTAATCCGCTTCGATCGATGGCGTTCGGATCATGCTCTGCAACGAGCGTGCCAAATCGTGCGCGGCGGTCCCGAACGGTCTTGGCGGCGCCGTTCGACGAGGGTGCCGGCAAATCTTTGCCGGGGCCGGCAAGTTTTTGCCGGGAGTATGCGTAACCGTGGGCTTGGTTGGACAATATCTGACGTTTCTCGACCCGCTGGCGTTGCTGCTGGTGCTGGGAGGATCGTCGCTCGTCGCTTGCGCGCGCGTGTCACGGGGCGAGGCCGCGGCGGCGCTTGCCGCGCTGGGCCCGTTGGTGCGGGCCGATCCCGAAGCCGATGCCGATGCCGCACGCCGCGCCGTCTCCCGGATCGCCGCGATCGCCGAGGTGAAGGGAATCGTCTTCGCCGAGCGTATCGCCACCACCGGGCGTTTCTTGGCGCAGGCGGTGGCCGAGCTTGCCGACGCACGCGATGCCGAAAGCTTCGCGCGCTGGGCCAATGAGACGCTCGACACGCGCGCGCGCCGCCATGCCGGCGCGATCAGCTTCTGGGAAACGATCGCCGACACCGCGCCGGCGATGGGGATGATCGCCACGGTGCTCGGCCTCGTCCGCATGTTCGCCGCGCTGGAGGATCCGCGCGCGATCGGCGCGCCGATGGCGACCGCGCTGATCGCGACGCTGCTGGGCCTGATCCTCGCCAATCTGGTCGCCGGGCCGATCGCGAGCCGGCTGGAGCGCCTCTCGATCGCCGAGCTGGCCTGGCAGCGTCACACGCTCGATCATCTCACGCGGCTGGCGCGGGCCGAGCTGACCCACGCGCACGGGTTGCAGCGCCGCGTCCAGCGCAGCGTCGCGGCGTGAGGGCGCGCAGCCCGCGCTGGGCAATAAGCTTCGCCGATCTCTGCCTGCTGCTGCTCGGCTTCATGATCATCCTGCAGGCGCGCCCTGATGGTGCCGCGCTCGCCAACGGGCTGCGCGGTGCGTTGAACGCGAAGACGTGGCGTGCCGAACAGCAGGCATCGGCGCTGTTCGACGGCGGCGAAGCGGTGCTCAACGCGCGCGGGCGCGGGTTCGTGGCCGATTTCGCGCGCGGCGCGGGCCAGCACAGGGTGCGGCTGGCGAGCCACGGCACCGATCCGCAGAGCGCGCGCTTCGACGGCTGGGAGCTTTCGGCGGCACGGATGGCGGCGGTCGCGCGCGCCTTGCAGACGGCGCATGTGCCCGCCGATCGCATCGCGCTTTCGATCGACGGCGCATCGGGCGGCGGCCAGAGAATCAGCCTGGAAGCCAAGTAAGCGCGCGGCTGGCACGCGCTTTGCATCGCACAGCACATGAAACGTATGATGCTCGTCCTGATCAGTGTCGCCACACCGGCGATCGCCACGCCCTTCCAGAACATCGGCGCGCTCCAGAACCGCGTCGTCGCGGCGCTGGGAGCGGGTGTCGGCGAGCCGGGCGGCCCGGCCGCGCCGATCGATCCGCGCCTCAAGCTCACCGCCTGCGCATCGAGCGTGATGATCGATCCGCCGGCGATGGGCGCGATCGCGCTGCGCTGCCCCGCCGCCGGCTGGCGCATTCGCGTCCCGCTGATGCGGCTGGCGCAGG